>JBJDZO010000065.1:0-4519 GCA_051868095.1 Butyricicoccus sp.
TTTTCTTCCCTTTGATACACAGGGGCTGGATTTTGTCATGACAGCCATGTTTGTCGTGATTTTTCTCGACCAATGGCTCAAGGAAACAGCACATCATGCATCACTCATCGGACTGGGTGCCTCCGCAGTCTGCCTGTATTTCTTTGGCGCGGATTCTTTCCTGATCCCGACTATGCTGTGCATTCTGTTCCTTTTGACCGTGTTCCGCCGTCCTGTGAAGAAAGCAGGTGAACCGACTTGACACTTGCGCAGCAAATCATCACAATTGCCCTTTGTGTACTGGGCACCATGATTCCCCGCTTCCTTCCATTCCTGATCTTTTCCAGCAAGCGGCCGACACCTCCTTATATCCAGTATCTTGGAAATACCCTTCCTCCGGCGATTTTTGGTATGCTCGTGGTATACTGTCTGAAGAACGTGCATTTTCTGACCGGAAACCATGGCCTGCCTGAACTGCTCGCCATCGTTTTCACGGGCGCGCTTCATCTTTGGAGGCGTCAGATGCTGCTTTCGATTGCTGGCGGCACGGTATGTTACATGCTGCTCGTACAGCTTATATTCTAACATTTTATCTCAAACCAAGACATCGGATGACATCTATCCATTATCCATCCTTAAAAGAGAACGAATTATGCTTATTACAGCCGAACATATCTGCAAAAACTACGGCCTTCGTCAGCTGCTGAACGATGTGTCGCTATATATTGACAGCGGTGATAAAGTCGGTATTATCGGCATCAATGGTACCGGTAAATCCACTCTGCTCCGCTTACTCGCATGCGCCGAAGAACCGGACAGCGGTACGGTGCATCAATTTCCAGGTGTGCGTGCCGCCTATCTGCCGCAAAATCCGGCGATGGATGAAACCGCAACCGTACTCGAGCAGGTTCTGCACTGCCTTCCGAATGACGCACGCGCTGCCGCGGACTATGAAGCCCGGGCCATGCTGATGCGGCTGGGCATCACCGACTGCACCCAGCGCGTCGGCACGCTGTCCGGCGGCCAGCGCAAACGGGCTGCACTCGCCGCGGCGCTGCTTCAGCCCGCCGATGTGCTGCTGCTTGACGAGCCGACCAACCATCTGGACCTGGAAATGGTCGCATGGCTCGAAGACTATTTGCGCCGGTTTCGCGGCGCACTGGTACTGGTCACCCATGACCGCTATTTTCTCGACCGCGTCGTAAACCGCACCGTGGAAGTCGAGCGCGGCGCACTGTATGCGTATGAGGGCGGCTGGTCGCGCTATCTGGAACTGAAAGCCGAGCGTCTTTCCATGGCGGATGCCAGTGAACGCAAGCGGCAGTCCATTCTGCGCCGGGAACGTGAATGGGTCATGCGCGGCGCACGGGCACGCGGCACCAAAAGCCGCGACCGTCTGGAACGCTATGAGGCTCTGAAAAATCAGGCTGCGCCCGAACGCGACAGCACCGTACAGCTTGCAGCAGCATCCAGCCGTCTGGGCCGCAAAACCATCGAACTCGAACACGTTTCCAAGGCATTTGGTTCGCGCACGGTTTTGTGCGATTATTCCGACCAGATTGCCCGCAATGACCGCGTCGGTATTGTCGGCTGCAACGGTGCAGGCAAATCCACCCTGCTCAACCTGATCGCCGGCCGCCTTACTCCGGACGCGGGCACCATTGAGGTCGGGCAGACCGTGCGCATTGGCTATTTCACGCAGGAAGCGCGCGAAATGGACCCGGAACAGCGCGTGATTGACTGCGTGCGGGCCATTGCGAACCATGTTGAAACCGCGGAAGGCACCTTTTACGCTTCGCAGCTTCTCGAACGCTTCCTCTTCCCCGGCGACCAGCAGCACGCTAAAATCGGTTCGCTGTCCGGCGGTGAAAAACGGCGGCTGTTTCTGCTGTGCGTGCTGATCGGCGCGCCGAATATCCTGCTGCTCGACGAGCCGACCAATGATCTGGATGTCGAAACACTGACCATCCTCGAGGATTATCTGGAGGGATTCCCCGGAGCCGTGCTCGCGGTATCGCATGACCGTTATTTCCTCGATAAGCTGGCCGAACGCATCGTAGAAGTGCGCGAGGGCGGCGAAATCCGCAAATATGTCGGCGGTTTTCGTGATTATCAGCAAAAACGCGCGGAAGAAGAACCCAAAGCCATCCGTGCTGAAAAGCCCAAAGCCGCGCCGCGTCCTACGGCTTCTGCTCCGGCAGCCCGTCCGCGTTTTTCCTACAACGAACAGCGCGAGTACGAAACCATTGACCGCGAAATCGAAGCGCTCACTGCCCGGCAGGAAACGCTTGCCGCTGAGGTTGCCGCGGCCGGAAGCGATTATGTGAAGCTGCAGGCGCTGCTGGACGAACAGCAGGCACTTGAACGCACACTCGAAGAAAAGACCGAACGCTGGATTTATCTGAATGAACTGGCCGAAAAAATCGCCGCATGGAAGCCTTGAGCAGCCATGCGGCGATTGTTATTCTTTCAGTGCGGCGCGGATGCGCCCCCGGAAGGCTGCACGCGCGTCCATATCAGGCGGCAGCAAAACGGTTTCCCGCACCTGTCCCGGCCGCGCCGACAGCACCACGACCTGCGACGCAATCCGCAGCGCTTCTTCGATGTCATGCGTCACGAACAGGATGGTCTGCTGGGTCTGGCGCTGCAGCGTGAGCAGCAGCTCCTGCATTTTTTCACGAAGCTGGGCGTCCAGCGCGGCAAACGGTTCGTCCATCAGCAGGATCTGCGGCCGCAGGACAAGCGCCCGCGCAATGGCGACGCGCTGCTGCATGCCGCCGGACAACTCGTCCGGATAGGCCGACGCGAACGCCGTCAGCCCCACCTGCTCCAGAATTTCCGTCACCAGCCGCACGCGCTCGGCATACGGCTGTTTCTGCCGCTTGAGACCAAATTCCACATTCTGCGCGACCGTCAGCCAGTCAAACAGCGCCGGAGACTGGAACACCATGCCCCACTTGTTCCCAATTGGGCAGCGGTCAAAGGTGATTGTCCCCGCGTCAGGCGTGTCAAAGCCTGCAATCAGATTCAGCAGCGTGCTTTTGCCGCAGCCGGACGGCCCGAGCAGCGCGGTCACGGTGCCGGGCGGCACCTCGAACGACAATCTATCCAGCGCCTGCACCACCGCGCCGTTTTCCGCGTGAAAGCTTTTGCAGATTTCCTGAATTTCCAAACCGGTTCCGATCATGCTTTGGCCCTCCTTTTGCGCATCTGCGGACAGATCAGCCGGCACACAGCGAGCAGCAGAAGATCGGTCAGCTTGCCCAGAACCGCAATGACGATCATGGCCGCGAGCACGATATCCACATGGCCGAGCATACGGCCGTCCGACATGACCGCGCCCAGACCGGTCGAAACGCCGGTCACTTCGCCGAGCACCAGATAGGCCCATGCAACGCCCAGCCCCAGCCGCAGGCCGACCGCAGCTTCCGGGAAGGCCGCCGGGAAAATCACCGTGCGGAACAGCGTCAGACCACGTGCGCCCATCATACGTCCGGCACGCACGAGCAGCTCCGGGACAGTCGATGCGCCGTGGGTGGTGTTCACGTAAATCGGAAAAAACGAGGCCAGCGAAATCAGGAACAACGTATTCCCCTCACCCACGCCGAACCAGACGATTGCCACCGGCAGCCAGCCAATGCCCGGCACCGCACGCACAACATGGATCAGCGGATCGCACAGACGGTACAGCAGCGGAATCCGTCCGGTTGCAAAGCCGAGCGTCAGTCCGCAGGCCGCCGCCAGTGCAAAGCCGCACAACACGCGCCGCAGGCTGCTGATGAGATGCGGCAGCATGGTGCCCGCATAAGGCGTGACCTGCAGCGCACCGGCCGCAAAATCGATCAGCACTTTGACCAGCCGCTGCGGGGACGGCAGCTTAAATTCGGGCAGCGCGCCGGTTGCGCTCGCAAAATACCATAAAACGACCAAAAGCGCCGGTAAAACCAGCGCGATTGGGTCAAATTTCAGCCGTCGCATCCGCTTACTCCATGGACGCCTTGGCGTTTTCGAGGAAGGACAGATCAAACATCGCATGGATGTCCGGAACATGGTCGATCATGCCCAGTTCCAGCATCTGCCCGGCAAGATTCTCGCAGTTCTGGATGTACGCCTCGTCGATGTCCCAGCACAGCTCGATATTATCCGCGGAAACCTCCAGCAGCGATTTATCGGTGCCGAACGAAGCCGCCTTATCCAGCCATGCATCCTTATTTGCGTTCTCATATTCGGTCGCAGCGATATGCGCATTGACCAGCTTCTGTACCAGCTCCGGGTTTTTCTCAATCGTCTCGTCGGTAACGATCATGCCTGCGTTGATGGTGCCGATGCTGTCGTCAAAGTAAGGATAGCTCAGGATACGGCCATAACCGTCCTGCACCGCCTGCGACGGGTACGGCTCGCCGCTCAGGAACGCATCGATCTGACCACCCGCAAGCGCCTGCCCCATGTCAAAAAAATCAATACGGGTCAAGGTCACGTCGTTATCCGGGTCAAGTCCCGCGCGGCGCAGCACATCGAGCAGCAGTGCGTGATGCATGGT
>JBJDZO010000066.1:0-4458 GCA_051868095.1 Butyricicoccus sp.
GAGCAGCGGCAGCGTGAAGTCACGCAGCGAGCTGACGCCGAGGATAAAGATCATGCCTACGGTAAAGAGCGTGGTCAGCGTGGTGTTGATGGTACGGCCCATGGTCTGCCAGATCGACTTCTCTGCCGTCTCCTCGAAGGATTCCTTGCGCGCGGTGCGCATATTCTCACGCACGCGGTCGAATACGATGATCGACGCGTTGATCGAATAACCGAGAATGGTCAGCGCCGCTGCAATGAAGTTCTGGTTGAGCGGGATCTGGAAGATGACATAAACCGACAGCATGACAAGGAGGTCATGGATCAGGCAGCAAACTGCCGCCAGACCGGAGGTGAACTCAAAGCGGAAGGTGATGTAGATCAGCATCAGGACAACCGCAATGGCCGCAGAAGTGAATGCGGTTCTCTTCAGATCGTTGCCGATGCTTGCGCTGACATCCTCGCTCTTCTCCAGATCGTCGTCCGTCAGGTTGTACTTCTCCTGCATCGCGGTGATAACCGCTTCGCGCTGCTCGGTGTCCAGACTGGTAGAACGGATCATGACATGGTCCTTATCCGAACCGGTGGCAACCGGGGCTTCCGGCTTCACACCGGTCTGTTCTTCGACAAGGGCTGCAATCTCGTTTGCGACGTCAGCCGTCACTTCGGTGTGCATGTTGAACTCAATCTGCGTACCACCCGCGAAGTCAATCGCAAGGTTATACAGGTTGGTGCCAAACGGCAGCAGGATCAGGCTCACAAGACCGGTGATGCAAAGCAGAGCGGAGATGACGCCGAAGATCTTCAGGTTTTTTACAATCGGAAATTTACTCTTCATTTCGTACATCCTCCTCTCTTACGCGCCATAAACCTTAGGGTTCTTGATCTTAAAGTCAACCATGCGGTTGAGCAGGAAATGGGTAACCGTCAATGCGGTAAACATCGAGATGATAACGCCCAGACCCAGCGTGGTCGCAAAACCGACAATCGTGCCGCTGCCGAAGAAGAACAGCACGCCGGACGCGATCAGGGTGGTGATGTTGGAATCCAAAATCGCGGTAAATGCACGCTTGAAGCCCGCGTCAATCGCCGAACGAACGGTCTTACCGTTGCGGATTTCTTCCTTGATACGCTCGAAAATAACGACGTTCGCATCGACCGCCATACCAATCGACAGGATGATGCCCGCGATGCCCGGCAGGGACAGGTTGACCTTGAGCAGGCCAAGCACAATCGCCTCAATGACGATGTAGAAGCCCAGTGCAATGACCGAAACAAAGCCCGGCAGCTTGTAAACCAGAACCATGAAGATTGCAACCAGAATGATGCCGATGATGGCAGCCTTCAGGCTGGTGCTCAGTGCGTTTGCGCCCAGCTGAGGACCAACCGCACGCAGCTCAACCTGCTCGAGGGAGAACGGCAGAGCGCCGCTGCCGATCAGGTTTGCGAGCTGACGAGCGCTGTCCTCAGTAAAGTTGCCTTCAATGACACAGCTGTCGTCAGCAATGGTCTGCGATACCATCGGGGACGAAATCACCTGATTATCCAGCACAATTGCCATGTAATTCATGCCGTCAGTACGCGAGGAAATAGCGGACGTTGCTTCTGCGAACTTCTCCGCGCCTTCCTTGGTAAACTGCATGCTGATGTAATAACCCGGTACGGCCGAGTTGTTGTTTGCGCCATATTCCGAGCTTGCGCTCTTGATGTCGCTGCCGGTCATCCAGACTGTGCCGTCCGCATCCATAAAGGACATCTGTGCGGTCTGGCCCAGAATCTGAACCGCTTCCTCCGGGTTCTTGATCTGCGGAATTTCCACATTGATGCGGGTATCACCCTGCTGAGCAACCTGTGCTTCCGTATAACCCTCGCTGGTCAGACGATAGCGCAGGATTTCAATTGCGCTGTTCATGTCCGCAGACAGACGGCCCATGTCGTAGCCCTCGGGAAGCTGTGCTTCAAAGGTAATCGACGAACCGCCGACCAGGTCAAGTCCGCGGCGAATGCCGTTTTCACTGTCAAAAACGCTCGGAATGATCGTTTTCATCGTTCCTTCCAACGAGCCTTCCTCCGCGGAGCTGTCGCCGCCGCTAACCGGAATTGCAAGTCCGGTAATCGCACACATGCCCAAAAGTACAATAACGAGCATGACCGCAAGGAAGGAAATGATACTTTTCTTCACTTTCCAAAACCTCCTAATGTTTTGCACATACGGCTTTTATTATACGCCCGTATGTCCATGTTGTCAAACGCGCGTTAGAGATTGATTTCTACCTCGATGTCGCTGCCGTCCAGATACTTGTCAATGCGCGGATGCACTTCAAGCTTCAGGAAATCGTCCACCTGTGCCGGGCAGCGGCCGATATAAGCTGCCGGGTCCAGATGCGACATGATTTCTTCGCGGGTCATGCCGAACATCGGGTCTGCTGCAATGCGGTCGATCATGTCATTGTCGAGGCCCTCTTCCTTGATGCGCTTGCCGGCGGCCATGGAATGCTCACGGATACGTTCATGCAGGTCCTGACGGTTGCCGCCGCGCTTTACCGCGTCCATCATGATATTTTCGGTCGCCATGAAGGGCAGTTCTTTCATCACACGCTGATGGATTACCTTCGGGTAAACAACCAAACCGGAAACAACGTTGATCATGATATTCAGGATGGCATCAATCGCAAGGAATGCCTCGGGCACCGAAATACGCTTGTTGGCCGAGTCATCGAGCGTGCGCTCAAACCACTGAGTCGCAGAGGTAAACGCCGGATTCAGGCTGTCGCAAATGACGTAACGGCTGAGTGCGCAGATACGCTCGGAGCGCATCGGGTTGCGCTTATACGGCATCGCGGACGAACCGATCTGATTTTTCTCAAACGGCTCCTCAATCTCCTTGAGGTGCTGGAGCAGACGCAGATCGGTGGCGAACTTGGACGCCGACTGAGCAATACCCGACAGGGTTGCAAGTGCCTGCGCGTCAATCTTACGGGAATAGGTCTGGCCGGAAACCGGAACCACACCAGCAAAACCGAAATCATCCGCAATGCGGCGCTCCAGTTCCTTCACCTTCTCGTCATCGCCGTCAAACAGCTCAACAAAGGAAGCCTGCGTACCCGTAGTACCCTTGGAACCGAGCATGCGCAGATTCTCAATGCGGTACTCCACCTCATCGAGGTCCATCAGCAGCTCATTCATCCACAGGGTCGCGCGCTTGCCGACCGTGGTAAGCTGTGCGGGCTGAAAATGAGTAAAGCCAAGAGTCGGCTGCGCCTTATGCGCATCGGCAAATCCCGCCAACTTGTCCAGTACAGCAACCAGCTTCTTGCGCACGAGTTTGAGGCCTTCACGAAGCTGGATAATATCGGTATTATCGCCTACATATGCGCTCGTTGCGCCGAGATGGATGATGCCGGCCGCTTTGGGCGCAACCTTGCCGAAGGCATAAACGTGCGCCATAACATCATGGCGTACTTCCTTCTCGCGCTTGCGGGCAACCTCATAATCAATGTTGTCCTTGTTGGCCTCCATCTCATCAATCTGCTCCTGAGTGATCGGCAGACCGAGTGCCATCTCCGCCTTGGCCAGCGAAATCCACAGGCGGCGCCAAGTGGAGAACTTCATGTCCGGAGAGAAGATATAAAGCATTTCCGGAGAAGCGTAGCGTGCGGAAAACGGGCTTTCATAAACGTTGTTCATCGAGTTCGTTCCTTTCTTATCGTTGTACGGTGAAAAACCGCAGATTTTCTGTCAGACGGGCGTTCCCTCTCCGGAAACGGCCGAACAAAAAAGAACGGACTTCACAGTCCGTTCTTAGTTTACCACTTGTATCCGGCTTTTTCAAGGAAAAACGCGGTTTTACGCATTTTTTATAAACTGCTCCAAACGGTCGATACCCTTGTCGATATCTGCCATAGAGGTTGCATAACTCCAGCGGATAAAACCGGGTGCCGCGAACGATTCGCACGGTACCGTCGCTACCAAACCCTTCTCGAGGAAAAGCTGTGCGAAATCGGAGTCGCTCTTGATTTCCACGCCGTACATGGTCTTGCCGAGGAAATTCTTCATGTTCATCATGACATAGAACGCGCCCTGCGGCTTGATGCAGGAAATGCCATCGATTTTGTTCATACGCTCAACCAGATGGTCGCGGCGCGCTTGGAAGGCCTTGCGCATTTCCTCGATATCCTCCTGCGGGCCGTTGAGCGCCTCAATGGCAGCGACCTGCGAAATGGTAGAGGGTGCCGAGGTCGAATGGCTGAGATAATTGCTCATTGCCTTGGCAATAAACGGCTCCGCGCATGCATAACCGATGCGCCAGCCGGTCATGGCATAGGACTTGGACACGCCATTGACCACGATGCAGCGGCGCTTGATCTCATCGCCCAGCGCAGCAATCGAGGTGTACTCGATGCCATCATAAACCAGATTGCCGTAAATATCATCTGCGATGACGTAAACATTGTGCTTGACGCATACCTCCGCAATGGCC
>JBJDZO010000067.1:0-4445 GCA_051868095.1 Butyricicoccus sp.
TGCGGCGACAATACAGCCGCGGCAGGGTTGTTTTTCGGGCTGATTGTGTACGATTTGATGATGCGGCGGGAAGAGGTCTGGGGTTTTGGACGCTATGAGAAGGGCGATGTGCCCATCCAGAGCATGACCTATTTCCGCCTGCGGAACATGTAAGAAGGAGTCACTATGGCGAGAGCATTGGCCGATCTGTTCGACCGCTGTAAAATTGAAGAATCGGTAAGAGCGTACTTCGATCAGGGTGAGGTGCGCTCTTTGGCGGTCAGTCCGGATAAAAAGACCATGATCTGCCATGTGGGATTCGAGGAGATTGTGCCGGTGAAGGCGCTCAGTCTGCTCGAACGCACCATCGCCAAAGCCTATTCGCTCACGCGCATGCGCATTTCCCCGCGATACGAGCTGGAAGGTCTGACCGAAGGCTATCTGCGTACCCTGCGCGACCGGCTGTGCGTGGATACCCCATCGGCCTGCGGCCTGCTCGCGGACAGCGAATGGAAAACCAAGGACGGCGAGCTGCACATTTCGATGAGCGAGGCCGCGCGCGAGTATCTGAAGCTTTCGCTGCATTCCATGGCCGACCGCATTCGCACCGAAACCGGGCTGGATGTACCGGTTGTGGCTGTACCGTTCGACGACTGTACGGCAAAAGAGGTCATCGAGGCTCAGCGCAGCGCACGCAAACAGGCGCTTGAACAGGCTGCGAAGGAATGTCCGATGCCCGACCCTGCCGAAAAACCCAAAAAGCCGCGTCCCAAGCCGAGCGGGGAAAATCGTTCGTTCCAGCGGCCCAAAGTGGAAAAGGTGGCCGACGAAAACCTGATTTTCGGCAAGCTGTATACCGACGAACCCATTGCGATCCGTGACGCGATGGGCGAGTTTGACCGCGTGACCATTCAGGGCGAAATTTTCTTCACGGACCACAAGGAAATCACCTCCAAGAAAAACGGCAAGGAATATGTCAAGCTGTCCTTTGATATCACCGATAACACCAACTCGGTGCGCGTGACCAAATTCCTGCCCAAGGAGCAGGGCACGGAGGTCGTGCCGCTGCTCAAAACCGGGCAATATGTCACCGTGCAGGGCAAAATTACATACGATACCTTTGAAAAGGAAAGCGTGCTCGATGCCAGCGCCATCGTCAAGGCCAAGAAAAAGATGCGCATGGATCGGGCCGAAAAGAAGCGCGTTGAGCTGCATCTGCACACCAATATGTCCGCAATGGACGGTATGAGCTCAACCAAGGCACTCATGCAGCGTGCCAAGCTTTGGGAACATCCGGCTATGGCCATCACCGATCACGGTGTGGCGCAGGCCTTCCCCGAAGCCATGCACGCCATTGAGCGCAACAAAATCGACCTCAAAATCCTCTACGGTGTCGAAGCCTATTACGTCAACGACGCGGCCGGGGTTTCGGTCGTGCGCGGCAAGGGCGATGCGCCGCTGACCGGCGAAGTGATCGTGTTCGACCTCGAGACGACCGGCCTCAAGCCCTCGACCGAGGAAATTACCGAAATTGCGGCTGTTCTGGTGCGCGACGGACAGATCATCGACTCATTTCAGACCTATGTGAATCCGCACAAACCCATCCCGCCCGAAATCACCGAGTTGACCGGCATTTCGGACGAAACAGTTGCGGATGCGCCCGACCTCAGCGAAGCCGTACCGAAGTTTTTGGAGTACACCGCCGGGCGGCCGCTCGTCGCCCACAACGCGGGCTTTGATATGTCGTTTTTGAACGCGGCATGCAAGCGGCTCGAAATCGAGCAGGAATTTACCTCGATCGATACGCTGGAAATGTCGCGCATTCTGCTGCCGCACCTTGGCAAGCACAAACTGAATGTGCTCGCGAAGGAACTCGCGGTCGGGCCGTTTGAGCACCACCGCGCAAGCGAAGATGCAACCGTGCTTGCACGCATCTGGGGCAAGCTGGTGGACAAACTGCGTACCGAGCTGCACGCCGTCAACATCTCGGACATCAATCCGCTGCTCGCGGGTGCGCGTAAGAAGTCCGGGTCGCTCAAAAACCTGAACCGTCACCATTTTATCATTCTGGTGCAGAACCAGATCGGTCTCAAAAACCTTTACAAGCTGATTTCGTTCAGCTATCTGAACTATTTCTATAAAAAACCCCTCATGCCGCGTTCGGAACTGATCAAGCACCGCGAGGGTCTGATTTTTGGTTCGGCGTGCGAGGCGGGCGAGCTGTTCCACGCCATGGTGGAGGGCGCCGACTGGGACGAGCTCAAGCGCATCGCGTCCTTTTATGACTATTTGGAGATCCAGCCGATTGGCAACAACCAATTTATGATCGGCAAGGGCATTGCCAAAGACGAGGAAGAACTGCGCGACTACAACCGCAAGATTTTGAAGCTGGCCGACGAACTGGGCAAGCCCTGCTGTGCGACCGGCGACGTGCATTTCCTCGAACCCGAGGACGAAGCCTTTCGCCGGATCTTGATGGCCGGGCAGGGCTTCACCGACGCCGACAATCAGGCGCCGCTGTACCTGCGCACCACCGAGGAAATGCTCGAGGAATTTTCCTATCTGGGCGCGGACCGTGCGTATGAAGTTGTGGTCACGAACACAAACAAAATCGCGGACATGTGCGAAACCCTGCGCCCGGTGCCGCGCGAAAACTACCCGCCGCACATCGACGGCGCGGAGGATGATCTGCGCAACATGAGCTACGAAAAGGCCAAGCGCATTTACGGTGACCCGCTGCCTGAACTGGTGCAGCAGCGTCTCGACCGTGAGCTGAACTCCATCATCGGCAACGGCTACGCGGTCATGTACATCATCGCGCAGAAGCTGGTGACCAAATCCCTTGCGGACGGCTATCTGGTCGGCTCGCGCGGTTCGGTCGGCTCCTCGTTCGCCGCGTTTACCGCCGATATCACCGAGGTAAACTCGCTCCCTCCGCATTATCTGTGTCCGGATGATAAATACGTAGAATGGCACGACGAATTTTCCTGCGGTGTCGATCTGCCTGATAAAATTTGCCCGAAATGCGGCAAAAAGCTGACCAAACAGGGCTTTGGTATTCCATTCGAAACCTTCCTCGGCTTCGAGGGCGACAAAGTGCCCGATATTGACCTGAACTTCTCGGGTGAGTACCAGTCCAAGATTCATTGGTACACCGGCGAACTGTTCGGCCATGACCACGTGTTCCGCGCGGGTACAATCGGCACGGTCGCCGAAAAAACCGCTTACGGCTATGTGAAAAAATACATGGAGGAACGCGGCATCACCTGTTCCCGCGCCGAAGAAAACCGGCTGACCGCCGGCTGTACGGGCGTGCGGCGCACATCCGGCCAGCATCCGGGCGGTATCGTCGTCGTGCCCAAAGAGGTCGAAATCTACGATTTCTGTCCGGTGCAGCACCCGGCCGACGACCCCAATTCGGATATTATCACCACTCATTTCGAGTACCATTCCATCGATGAAAACCTGCTCAAGCTCGACGAGCTGGGACACGATGATCCGACGATCATCCGCCACATGGAAAACATCACGGGCGTCAACGCGCAGGAAATTCCGCTCGATGACCCGGAAGTGATGAGCCTCTTTACGTCGAGCAAGGCGCTTCGCTATGTCGATGACACCCCCGACCCGCTGCTGGGGGACCTGGGCTGTGTGGCTGTGCCCGAGTTTGGCACCAAGTTTGTGCGCGGCATGGTGTCTGAGACCAAGCCCGCAACCTTTGCCGAACTGGTTTCCATTTCCGGCCTGTCGCACGGCACCGACGTATGGCTGGGCAATGCACAGGATCTTGTCCATCAGGGCATTGGTCTGGCCGACTGCATCTGCTGCCGCGACGATATCATGAATTATCTGATCCTCAAAGGCGTGCAGCCCAAGCTGAGCTTCACCATTATGGAGAGTGTGCGTAAGGGCAAGGGTCTCAAACCCGAGTGGGAAGAAGCCATGCGCGCACAGGAGGTGCCCGAATGGTACATCGATTCGTGCAAGAAGATCAAGTACATGTTCCCCAAGGCGCACGCGGTCGCGTATGTTATGATGGCGTTCCGTATCGCGTGGTTTAAGGTACATAAGCCGCTCGCGTTCTATTCGGCGTATTTTTCCATCCGTGCCAAGGGCTTTGATGCGTCGTGCATGATCAAGGGCGACAAGGTCTGCATGGATAAGGTGCGTGAGCTTCAGCAGAAGGAGCGCGAAAAGACCATCTCCGCAGCCGAAAAGGAAACCCAGACCACGCTCGAAGTCGTGCATGAATTTTACCGCCGCGGCTTCCACTTCGAACCCATGGACATCTATCAATCGGACGCGACCGATTTTCTGGTTGCGGACGGCGGCTTGATTCCTCCATTTACCTCCATGCCCGGCGTGGGCGAACAGGCGGCCATTAACATCGTCGAGGAACGCAAAAACGGCCCGTTCCTGTCGGCGGAGGAACTGCTTGTACGGTGCAGTAAGGTGTCCAAATCGGT
>JBJDZO010000068.1:0-4426 GCA_051868095.1 Butyricicoccus sp.
CTCGGACCAACTTTCTTTGAAAAACCGCCTTTTTAGGCGGTTTTTCTGCGTTAAACGTTCGATTTTTGAGAATGTGCTTGACCACATTTCGACTGTGGCCAGGCGGCCAAATCGGCGGTGGCAGTCCTAACGGATACGAATTGCGAAAACAGCGAAATCCCTAACCCATCCCTAACTGGTGTAACTTCGGTTTTTTGCCATAAATTGTTATTACAATTTGGAATTCATAAAAAATTGTTGAGAATTAGGGCATACCGTGCTATACTTTATCTGTATGCCTAGCTCTCTTTTTGAAAAAGGGCGAAAATACAAATAGCAAAAGACCCGAAAGGAAAAGAACTGGCAGAAAGAACAGCAATGCCTTGACTTTGCACAACAGCACCATATCCAGATTGACGAACGGCAATTTCCGTCCTATGCCGGACAGCAGCCGTTGGGTCACGCTTCTTTGGCAATGACAACTGACCGATACTGCCATGTCACTGACGATTTCATGTTCACTGGCGTTCAGCAGTTTTCCGATGCGATGAACGCTCTGATGGAGTGAAAAAGGTGAGTAAAAGGTGAGCTGCGGGGTAGGTCTGTATTTTTATGAGAATTATGTGTTTATTATTTAGCTTTATCCTGTATATTTAGTATATTATAGTGAGGAGAATGTATATATGAAATTAGGTATCGTCGGTCTGCCTAACGTGGGCAAGTCCACCCTGTTCAATGCTATTACCAACGCGGGCGCCGAAAGCGCCAACTATCCGTTCTGCACCATTGACCCCAATGTGGGCATGGTTGCGGTGCCGGATTACCGGCTCCAGCCGCTGACCGATCTCTATCACTCGAAAAAAACCACCCCGGCGGTTGTTGAGTTTGTAGACATCGCGGGTCTGGTGCGCGGCGCGTCCAAGGGCGAAGGTCTCGGCAACAAGTTTTTGAGCCACATTCGTGAGGTTGACGCAGTTGTACATGTGGTACGCTGCTTTGACGACGACAACATTGTGCATGTCGAAGGTTCGGTTGATCCGGCCCGTGACATCGAGACCATCAATCTGGAGCTGATCCTGTCGGATATCGAGCATTTGGAGCGCCGTCTGGACCGCACCCGCAAGGCGGCCAAGGCGGATAAGAAGCTGAATCTGGACGTAGAGATTCTGGAGAAGCTGAAAGCACATCTGGAGGACGGTAAGACCGCCCGCACTTTCCCGGGCTTTGCGGACGATGAGGATGTGCAGCGCGTAATGAAGGAGAGTGACCTGCTGACCGCGAAGAAGGTCATCTACGCCGCCAACATGGATGAAGCAGGCTTCACCGGCGACCAGACGGAGAATGCGCGTCTGGTGGCTGTGCAGGCTATCGCAGATGCGGAAGGTGCTATGGTGCTGCCGATCTGTGCCAAGCTGGAAGAGGATATCGCGTCGCTGGAAGATGACGAGAAAGAAATGTTCCTTTCCGAGTTGGGTCTCGAGGAGAGCGGTCTCGACCGTTTGATTCGTGTATGCTACGATCTGCTCGGACTGATGAGCTATTTGACTGCGGGCGAACAGGAAGTACGCGCGTGGACGATTGAAAAGGGCACGAAGGCACCGCAGGCTGCCGGCAAGATTCATACCGATTTTGAGCGCGGTTTTATCCGTGCCGAAGTGGTTTCTTATGACGACCTGATGACATGCGGCTCCCTGCCCGCAGCGCGTGAAAAAGGCCTTGTCCGCTCGGAGGGTAAGGAATACGTCATGCAGGATGGTGACGTGGTGCTGTTCCGTTTCAACGTATAAGCACAAACAGGAGCGCATATCCTACAGAAAAAGGGTGTGCGCTTTTCTGTTGCCTGATTGTTGTTGTATTCTGGCGGAAAATGTCATACAATAGGGAGAGCAAAACAGTAGGAAATTGTACGAGAGGCTGATACACATATGGATGAAAAGGATAGGAACCAGCGAGAACTCTCGCTGGAGGATATTATCGAAGAAGTGCATGGGGAGCACGCTTCGTATGATACCGGTAACAGCGCATTGGACGCCATGCTGCGCGCCCGGAAGGAAGCTCCGGGGGAGATGCCTCAGCGTGCGGAAAAGCCACCGGTATATACCGAGCCTTCTGTGCTGCCCGATTGTTCCATGCCGCAGCCCGAGCTGTTTTATGCGCAGCCGGAAGAGAGCGGGAAAAAGGCACCCATACAGGAGGACGAATTTGTGCCCCAGAAAAAGAGCAGAAACAGAAAAAAGAGCCGGAAATCCCGCAGCAGCGGTGCCGGCAAAAAGGTCGCCAGTGTCTTGATTGGTCTTGTCGTCCTGCTGGCCGGTGCTTCGTTTGGCTATACATATATGTACAGCGGCGTGCACTTTGGCGTGCAGGCTGGCGCGGTGAAGGTCGGTGGCATGTCGCTGGCCGACGCACGGAAAACCATTGACAGCAAAGCGGAGGATCTGCTGAATGGAGAGGCGATCACGCTGACCATCTACGATACGGATTACAAAATCGAGATCAATCAGGTGGCCACGGGTCTGGACAGCAAGCAGTCGGCGCAGGATGCGTATGACTATACGCGCGAGGGCGGTGTAATGACCCGCGTCGGTCATACAATCCGTGCGCTGTTTGGCGGCTATGAGGTGCCGCTGTCGGTCAGCGTGGATGACGACGCATTGGGCAAGCGTCTGGATGAGATTTCGGACGAGGCACTGACCGAGCCGGTTGAGCCCTCGTGGACGCTGGAAGAGGAGTATCTGGTCATCGATACCGGCAAGCCGGGCGTAGAATTTGACCGGGATGAAGTCGCGGAGCAGGTGACCGAACGTATCCGTACCATGGATTTTGAGGCGTTTGAGGTTAAGGTTACGATCCGCGACCCGGAGAAGATCGATATTGAGGCCATTTCAGCCGAAGCGCAGGCAGAGCCGAAAAACGCAACCGTGGATAAGACCGATGGCAAGACCATTCTTCCGAGTGTGGATGGCGTGGAATTTGATCTGGAAGAGGCCAAGGAGATTGTCGGCGATGGCAGAGAACAAACCTATAAAATTCCGGTCAAACGCACTCCGGCAGAGGTTACGGCCGATAAGCTGGCGGAAGTGCTGTTCAGTGACACATTGGTGAGCACCTCGACCAACCTGAATGCAGGCAACAAGCCGCGTACCAACAATGTCCGGTTGGCTTGTGAACACATCAATGGTACCATTCTGAACCCGGGCGATGAATTTTCGTACAACAATGTCGTGGGCCAGCGTACCGCGGAGCGCGGCTTCCAGTCGGCAGGCGCATACGCGAATGGACAGGTCATCGATGAGGTCGGCGGCGGCGTCTGCCAGCCCTCCTCGACGCTGTATATGGCAGTGCTGCGCGCGGATCTGGAGGTCACCGAGCGCCATAACCACAGCTTTACGGTTGCCTATACGCCGCTTGGCGAGGATGCGACCGTATCTTGGGGCGGCCCGGATTTCCGCTTCAAGAATAACACCAAGTATCCGATCAAGATCATTGCTTCCCAGTCGGGCAGCAGCTGCAATATGAAGATCATTGGTACAAAGACCTCGGATAAAAAGGTTACGTTGAATACCGAAGTTCTGTCCACGATCGAATATCAGACCGTGGAAAAAACCGATTCTTCGCTGGCACCCGGTGAGCGTCAGACCTCGCAGACGGGTACAACCGGCTACAAAACGGTCACCTATAAGACGATTACCGAAAACGGTCAGTCCACCACGGTGAAGGCCAATACATCGAGCTATCAGAAGCGTGACAAGATTGTACTGGTCGGTCCGGCTGCGTCTGCGCCTTCGACACCGTCGAACAACACGCCGACTGAAACGGCAACGTCAAACAACAGCAATGCCGAGAGCGGAGATCCAGAAGCTCAGTAATAAACAAAGGATGTGAAAAAAATCGTAAAGTTGGATGCTGCGCTGCGGCAGGAAGTCAAAACTGCCGCCAAATTGCGCATTTTCTCCCGACTTCCTCTGTGTATGGCAGCGGTAGCGGTTTACCTGCTGCCAGCGCTGCTGGTCGGAATGATGACTTCAGTGCCCATAGATGCCAGTCTGGAACGTATCGCTGTTATGTTTGCACTGAGTATTGCGTGTGAGGTACTGCTGCTCGGCGCGATTATGCTTGGCCTGCAATATTTCCTCGTGGATGTCGCTCGAAACCGTTCGTCCAGCCTGTCAGTGGTGTTTTCGCCGCTTGCCAGTATGCGCGAATTATTGCGCGGCGTGCGGATGATGCTGTGTATGATGGTCCGTATGACGCTGTGGTCAATCATTCCGAGCGCTGTATATCTTGGGCTTGTGTACGTTTCCCTTGGCTGGATGGAGACCGCCAGCGATGCGCTGTTTGCGAGCGTATTCGCGGGGCTGATTGTACTGTATCTGCTGCTTCTGCTGCCCATCGTGGGCCGTATGGCCTCGTATGTGATCGGATATTCGCTGCTGCGCGATGACCC
>JBJDZO010000069.1:0-4422 GCA_051868095.1 Butyricicoccus sp.
TGCCGAATTCTATAAAACAAGCCCGCGTCGCTGGAAAGAAAAGGCCCCGCCGCGGGCTGCAGCGGGGCAGAGCGAAGGGTTAATGGTTTTTTCCCATACCGACCGCGCCCAGAATCATGGTGGTCACGCTGATGCAGGTCATCAGCAGACCGAGCACAAAAACGCCGATGGAAAGACCTTTTTTCATCTCGATCACCTCAAGTTTATTATAGCACAGGACTTCTCAAAAATAAAATTGCAGTGTATAATCTTTGATACAGGCGGTTGACTTTTTCGTCTGCATGCTGTACTATCATTATTAGTACAGTAATACAATTATCAAAGAGGAAACATTATGCTTACCAATATATTTGACTGGCTGCTGGGCGCGGGGCGCGAAACCGCGCTGTTTGTGATTTCCATGCTGCCGCTGATCGAACTGCGCGGCGCGGTGCCGCTTGGACTCGCAACCGGTATGCCATGGTTCGAGGTGCTGCCCATCTGCTACTTGGGCAATCTGCTGCCCATTCCGTTTGTGCTGCTGTTCGGCGTGCGCCTGCTCGACTGGATGGAAACCCTCCGGCCCTTTGCCGGCTTTGCCGCGCGCTATAAGAAAAAGCTGCTCAGCAAATCATCGCAGGTCACCAAATACGCGCGCATCGGTCTGTTTTTGTTCGTGGCGATTCCGCTGCCGGGCACCGGCGCATGGTCGGGCGCGGTCATCGCAACCCTGCTCAAAATACCGCCGCGCAAGGCGTTTCTGTCCATTGTGCTCGGTGTCCTCACCGCCGGCCTGCTCATGACGGTCGGCACGCATAGCATCCTTGGCGTATTTCAGTTTGTATAAACCCCACGGGCGGCGCGGCAGCGCCGCCTTTTTGGACTTGCCCTTTTGCGCGAATGCAGGTAAGATAAAAGGGAAAGAACTTGAAAGGGAGAACCATCATGACCAGACGCGATAAAACCAATTATTATCTGGATATGGCCGACGTGGCCCGCGAACGCAGCACCTGTCTGCGCCGTACCTACGGCGCGGTCATCGTTAAGAACGACACCATTGTATCCACCGGATATTCGGGTGCGCCGCGTGGCCGTGCCAACTGCATCGACCTCGGCTTCTGTATGCGCAACAAGCTGGGCATCCCACGCGGCGAGCGGTATGAATTCTGCCGTTCGGTGCATGCCGAGGCCAACGCGATTATTGCCGCGTCGCGTGAGCAGATGCTGGGCGCTACGCTGTATCTGGTTGGCCGCGAGGCCGACGGCACGCTGATGCACGACGCCAATTCGTGTACGATGTGCAAGCGCATGATCATCAATGCGGGCATCGACAAGGTGGTTGTGCGCCGCACCGAGGACGAATACGAGATGATTGACGTGGCCGATTGGGTGCAGTACGATGAGCTGCTCGACGGCAAGATGGGGTACTGACATGGACATGCGGAGCCTGATGGCGGCCCTTGCCCTGAACGCCGGGCTGCTCGCAGTGATTGCAGTGCTTGTGCGGCTGTGGCGCAGACATCAGCCGATGACCGGCGCACGGCTGCGGAAAGCGGCGGAAAAGGACGCGAAACCCGTGCAGAAAGCGCCGTTTGGCGGTGATTTTGTCCGGATGCGTGCCATGCTGGCCGTATTGGAGGACAGCGTACCCGATGAACGCACGGTGGCAGCGCTGCTGACCGGCTGGGCGGCGGCGGGACAGGTCAGCCTGTGCGAAACCGAAAAGAAACGTCTCAAAAGCTTCGGTGCCGAACGGCAGGCGACCATCTGTTTTCCGGGCGATGAGGAGCATCCGTTCCAGCCGTCGGGCGAAGGGGCAGAAGGCATGCTGCTCACGCTGCTGTACGGTTGGGCCGACGAAACCGCGACCTTGCAGGAGAGCGAGCTGTACAATCTGGCGCGGGAATATCACGATGCGGTGCGTGGGCGGTTGGAGCAGTTCCGAACGCAGGGCAAACACAGCCTGCGTGCAGTGGGTGCGCTGCTGCCCGAGAAGAAAAAGCGGCATTTCGGCTTTGTGGACGAAAACCGGCCGATTTTTACGCCGCGCGGCGTGCGGGAGGCAGCAAATCTGTTGGGCTACCGCGCATGGCTGGGCGCACAGGATACCCTGTCGCCGGACATGTGGCGGGACGCCGTACTGCTCGATACTCCACAGGCTGTGGATAAAACACTGCTTTCGCTCGCGCAGGCGCTGGCCAAAGCATTTGTCGGCGGCGCGAACGCCGGAGAAAAGGTCAAACATGTGTGAAAAAAGCATCGGAGCGGTGTTACCCGCCCCGGTGCTTTTCCTTTTTCTTCTGCTGCCGCAACTGGAATTTTCGTTCCTTTTCCGCCTGTGCCTGTTCCCGGTGCGCGGTTTTCCGCGTCTGTGCGGCCAGCTCCCGGCCAGCCTGTAAGGCCTGCTGCGATTTGGTGGAGCCGGCTGGACGTTCGAGCGCCCGTCGGATGGCACGCTGCCGGCGTTTGGGGTTGCCGGCTTGAAGCGGCTCCATCTGTGCCTCGACCGGCGGACTGAACCGCAGCCGACTCCATGCGGTGAGCATGTACGCATAGACCTCATAATCCTTCGGTTCGGCGCCGAATACCATCCGACAAGCCGAAAGACGGCCATTTTCCTGCCGCTCATACACCCCGACCCAAAACGGATCGTCGAAATAGACGGTCAGGCGGGCAAAAACTGTTTCCATATTGCTGTCCTCCCATAAAACATGAATCCGCGGAGAACGGACGACCCATGGGAGGGAGGGTTACTGACCGGGCGAACGACCCGGCGCGCCGGACTACCAACCGCGCTGTGTTTTTATCCCCGCAACAAAATTATAGCAGACCGCAGGGAAAAAGAAAAGGCCGCCCCAAATGGGACAGCCTTTTTGTATCCGGAAAAAATGCTCTTATTCCGCGGTGAACGGCAGCAGAGCAACGTGACGTGCGCGCTTGATCGCCTCGGTCAGCTGACGCTGATGCTTCGCGCAAGTACCGGTCATGCGGCGGGGCAGGATCTTGCCGCGCTCAGACATGTAACGCTTCAGCTTTGCTACGTCCTTAAAATCAATGCACTCCACCTTGTCAACGCAGAAGGTGCAAACCTTTCTGCGGCGACGGCCGCCGCGATTGCGGTCCGGGCGGGGAGTAAATTCCTTTTTGGTCTCTTCCATTGCCAAGTACCTCCTTTATAGAATAAACGGTGCACTGCACCGGGTTCGGGAGATTCTACGGAGAATCAGAACGGCACGTCGCCGTCGTCATCACCCAGCTCTGCGAAATCCGAATCCCCAACCGGAAGGTCGAAGCTCGGCGCAGGAGCCTGAGAGCCGTAGTTGTTTCCCTCGGGACGGATCTGCGAACCATTGTCATAGCCGCCGGCGAAACCGCCGTTCTGCTCACGCGACTTCTTGGTTTCGCCGAAGGAAACCTCGTCAACGTTGATTTCAATGGATACGCGCTTGTTCCCGTTTCTGTCTTCCCAATTTCGGGACTGGATGCGGCCAACCACAATTGCAAGCATGCCCTTTGTAAACCACTGGCTTACAAATTCGGCCTGACGACCCCACGCGACACAGTCGATGAAGTCGGTCTGACGTTCGCCGTTCGGGCCTTTCCGATCGCGGTCAATCGCGAGGGAGAAGGAAGCAACGGCCATATTGCTTTGGGTGTGGCGCAGTTCCGGGTCGCGGGTGAGGCGGCCCATAATGATTGCCTTGTTCAGCATTTCATTTCACCAGCCTTAGTCGAGGGTGACGATAATGGAACGCATGATGCCGTCAGTGATCTTGAAGATACGATCAAGCTCTGCCGGGAAAGACGGAACGGACGTGAACTGAATCAGGGTGTAGTAGCCCTCAGTCAGGTCGTTGATCGGATACGCCAGACGACGCTTGCCCCAATCCTCAACCTTGTCAACGGTACCGTTCGCCTCTACGAGAGCCTTGAACTTGTCCGCAACTGCGGCAACCTCTTCCTCACCGAGGGTGGGGTTGACAATAAAGAGAGTCTCGTACTTGCCAGTAACCTTTGCCATTTTAGCACCTCCTTTTGGACTTTAAGGCCCACATTCTTTTGATGTGAGCAAGGATACCTTATATATTATATAGACTCCATGAAAAAAGTCAAGCATAATTTCGAACTTTTTTTAAAAAACATGATTGACGAACGCGGGGAGGTATGATAAAATATCAGTGTTGTCCACCGGTTGGGTGGAACCTGCTTGTGTGGCTCAGTTGGTACACTCACCGCAGTGAGCGTGTCGGAGGCCAACCGTCCGCAGGACGGCACTTGGGCCGGAGACGAGCAGCGCATCCTTTTTACGAATGCGCAGGACGTACTTCGGATACAGTAGAAACAAAATCATATGGACCTGCTTGTGTGGCTCAGTTGGTAGAGCAGCGCATTCGTAATGCGCAGGTCGCCGGTTCGAGTCCGGCCACAAGCTCCAGTTCGCCG
>JBJDZO010000070.1:0-4419 GCA_051868095.1 Butyricicoccus sp.
ATTTTTAGCCCCATTTTCCGGGTTTTTGCAAATCAGTTTCACTTTCTTGCGGAAACGGCCCGAGAAAAGAATGCAGTGACACTGTATTTCCGGATGCCGCGCCGGGTGCATCGGTATCCAAAATACACAATTTGCAAAACATATAAAACTTGCGGATAAAAATTGTGTATATTGCAAAAAAAGCAGAGTGGCTTCAAAAATATGGAGAAAAGACATTTTTGAGAAGTGTGTTTTCAGATGTTTCAATGGTCAAAATACATAAAAATATAAAATTATTTTTGGTATCTATAATTATAAATCCCCGGATTTTATAAATTCTTTCGGAATCTTGCGCGAAAAACCCGGGTTTCGCAAGAAAAGGAAAAGAGACTACATGTTTCTTGCGAAAAAGGATGGATGAAACGCCAAAACGCAACAATTGACAAGTCTGCGTGGGCGTGTTATCAATATAAGTAAGAATTACATTTTGAGTGAAACCAGACTTTTGGAATATAGGGAAGGAGGGGCAAATATGCCGCCGACCGAGCTTGCCGTATCTCTCGGAAAAAAGATCCGTGCCATCCGCACAGCCAAAGACATGAAGATCACAGAGATGTCGCGCCTGTCCGGGCTGACGACCAGTATGATCAGTCAGGTGGAGCGGGGACTGATTTCCCCTTCCATTGAAACCCTTAAAAAGATCGGAAACGTCCTCGATGTGCCGCTCAGTTTCCTGTTTGAGACCGATGACGGCACAATGGCGCCGGTTGGTGCCATTCCGCGCCCGCCTTCGGACAGTTCGGAAATCCGGCCGCTCAATCTATGCGGCGCCTCGCCGGTGGTGCATCCGGACGCGCGCAAGCGTCTGTATCCGGGTGAGGGCATCGAGCTTCAGCTGCTCAACCCCAATCTCAACGGCCCGATTGAATTCATTTATAATGTATACCAGCCGCACAGCGGCACCGGGAAGGACAAGTACAGCCATCCGGGGTCGGAATGCGGCCTGATCCTGACCGGGGAGCTGGTCGTGGAAATCGGAGAAGAAACCCACGTGCTGCGCGCCGGGGACAGCATCACCTTCGATTCGACTACGCCCCACGCCAAGCGCAACCTGTCCGATCAGGTGTGCACCTGTGTGTGGGCCAATGTTCCGCCATGGTTCTGAAAATTGAAAATGAACATAAAAACAGTATGATGAAAGGAGTACCTCTATGATCCAGTGTTTTGCATCCCCTACGTTTGATTCCAGCTTTGAACAGAGCAAACCGCCGCGCCTGATTTCCGCCAGCAAGATCGATTCCTCGTATTCCATTCATCCGCGTGTTCTGCACAAGCATAGTGATTTTTTGGAACTGCTGTATGTGCGCAGCGGCACCGGCGTCTATATTGTGGATGAACAGCGATACAACATTTCGCAGGGCGATATTATCATCTGCAACGCAGGCGTACTGCACGATGAGGACCCGTCGCAGGCGCAGGATCTCAATACCTATTCGCTGGCACTGGCGGATATTGCGGTTAAGGGCATGCCGGCCAACAGCTTGATTGCGCCCGAATATTCGCCGGTCTTTCCGGCGGGCGAGTGCGCGGATATCGTCTGCCAGCTCATGGGCATGATTCACGGCCTGCTCGCCACCAACCCCAAGGGCGCCACCGAAACCTGCAACTATCTGGCTTCGGCACTCATTACCAAGCTGCTGCTGGTCATCCGCAAATACTGCGAAAACGAAGGCAATACCGTGCGCAGCCGCACCGATATCATTGCCGGGCAGGTCAAGCACTATATCGATACCCACTTCGACGAACAGTTCACCTTGCAGGACATCAGCGATGCCATCCGTGTCAGCCCGTACCATCTGGCGCATATGTTCAAGGAAACCACCGGCTATTCCCCGATGCAGTACACCGTGCGCCGCCGTCTGGGCGAGGCGCAGAGCCTGCTCATTACCACATCGCTGTCGGTCACCGAAATCGCTGTGTCGGTCGGCTTCGGCAACCCGTGCCATTTCAACACCATGTTTTCCAAGTATATCGGCATGTCGCCCAGCCGCTATCGCAGTTCCTATGTTGCGCGGGCGGACGGCGAGCCGGCGGTTCCCAAAACCAGCCGCAAACGCAAACAAAGCTGATACAGAGCAGCGGTACAGGCAGAAAAACTGTGCTGCTGCTTTTTTATGCCGGAAAAACGCAAAATCCCGCCGCCCGGAAACCGGACAGCGGGATTTTTGTGGAAAAGGGGAGGTTTCTTAAATCAAACCTGCGAGCTGCGGAAGGCCAAGACTGATGACCGGGATATAGGTGACCAGCAGCAGGCCGAGCAGAATCATGGCGTAATAGCCAAGCATGTACGGCATGACCTCCGAAAGCGATGAGCGCCCAACCTTGATGGAAACAAACAGGGTATTGCCGACCGGCGGGGTGATGTTGCCGATGCACAGGTTGTACACCAGAATCAGACCGAACTGTACCGGGTTCATGCCAAAGGTCTTGACGATGGGCAGGAACAGAGGGGTAAAGATCAGGATCGCCGGGGTTACGTCCATGAACGTACCGGCAACCAGCAGAATGACGTTCATGATCAGCAGGATGATGATCTTGTTTTCGGTCAGGCCGAGCAGAGCCGCGGAAATTGCCTGCGGAATCTGGGTGAAGGCCATAACCCAGCCAAGAATATTGGATACGCCGATCAGGAAAACGATCATGCCGCTCATCTTGGCCGACTCCACAACAATGTTCCAGAAGGACTTCAGGGTGATGTTGCGGTAGCAGATGCCGAGAATCAGGGCATAGACCACTGCGATGGCTGAACCTTCGGTTGCGGTGAAGATGCCGCCGACGATACCGCCGATGACGACAACAATCAGGGACAGGGAAGGCAGCGCGCGCAGGGTGCATACGCCGAGGTTTTTCCAGTCGAACTTGCCCGGAATGCCCTTGTAGCCTTTCTTCTTGGCGAAGAAAATCGCGGCAGCCGTGCAGGCGAGCGCCCACAGGATGCCCGGTACATAGCCGGCGAGGAACAGGGCTGCAACCGAGGTGCCGCCCGCGGCAAGCGAGTAGGTGATGAGTGCGTTGGACGGGGGAATCAGCAGGCCGGCGGGAGCGGACGCGCCGTTGGTGGCTGCGCAGAGTGCCGGGTCATAGCCTTGCTCTTCTTCGCCGGGCTTGACCATGCTGCCGACCGCGGCCGCGGCGGCCGAAGCGGAACCAGAAATCGCGCCGAACAGCGCGTTTGCGCCGACGTTGGTGACGAGCAGTGCGCCGGGCAGCTTGCCGAGCAGCGCCATAACAAAGTCAACCAGACGCTTGGCGATACCGCCCTGATTCATCAGGTTGCCCGCCAGAATGAAGAACGGGATGGCCGTCAGGCTGAATTTACTCATGCCGACGAAGATACGCTGCGCACCCGTGATAACCGAAACGTCAAGCGGAACGGTCTGAAGAATCGCAACGAGGGACGAGATACCGATCGAATACGAAATCGGCACACCAAAGATCAGCAGCACGGCGAGAACCGCGATGATAATCAGCAGAGACTGAATTGCCATGGGTTACGCCTCCTTTCCTTCACGGCAGATGTCTGCAATGTTGAGCACGGTATAAATCATGTTCAGCACACCGCAGAGGGGCAGGACGACGTAGAATACGCCGACGGCAACCCCAAGGGACGAGGTCAGCTGACCCATAGCCAGCGTCGAGATCTTGATGCCGCCGTAGACCAGAATGATGGCCGAGAACAGGAAGGCGATGATTTCGCCCAGAACGCCGAAGAGCTTTTTCATGCCCGGGTTCATACGGTCAACGACAATCGGGATATTCATATGGCCGCGCTCGCCGGTGACGAGCGACGCGCCCAGCAGGCTGGTCCAGGCAAACATGTAGGAAACCAGTTCCTCCGACCAGGTGGACGGGCTGCCGAGGACGTAGCGGGTAAAGACCTGCCAGCAGGTCAGTACGACCATGACAAGGAAGCTGACGCCCGCCAGCACGTGCAGAATACGGTTCAGTACATTTCGTAAAGCTGTCATATCGTCATGCCTCCTTACGCGCCGGTCGAGGGATACTGGGCGTTATACGCCTGAATCGCCTCGTAGACCGGGACCAGATTCGGGTTGCTTTCCAGCATGGATTCGTGCAGCGGCGCACACGCTTCCTGGAAGGGAGCGGTGTCCGGATAGTTGAACTGCACGCCCTGCTCCTCAGCAGCACGCTTCTTGGCATTCTCAATCGCAGTCGTCCATTCCTCGCGCTCGACCTTGTTGACCAGATCGAAGCCCTCCTCAAAGACGGCGCGCTCGTCCTCCGGCAGGCTGTCGAGGAACGCAATGTTGCCGATCAGGATGTCGGGGATCATCTGATGCATGTCGTAGGAATAGTATTTGCAGACGTCGCCGTGGCCGTTGTCGGTCAGCGCCATCTCGTTGTTCTCCGCGCCGTCGA
>JBJDZO010000071.1:0-4351 GCA_051868095.1 Butyricicoccus sp.
CACTTGAAAGTCCAGCGGCAATTCGAGATACAGCCGCCGCAGCAGCGCTTTTTTATCGCAATCGGGCACAACAATGCATAGGCTGGCTGCTTTCAGCCGCCCGCTGGTCAGGCCGCGTTTCGCGCCGTGCAGAATGACTTTTTCCGGTTTGCAGAGCGCCAGAAGGCCACCGAGCAACAGTTTTCTTTCCGCCTGATCCATACACATGCCCTCCTTTTTTCAGTACAGCGACAGCTTTGCGGCCGCTTCAAATTTCGGCGCGCCGTCCACGGTGCCGAACACATAGGTCAGTCCATCGCCTTCCTGTCCGGCGGAAAGCGCGATTGACTCGCCGGGCATGCACTCGGCCGTGTAATTGACCTGAATTTCCGAAACAAACAGGCCATCCTGCCGGTCCAGCTCCAGCCCGTCACAGACCACATCCACGATTTTGACGTTGTTCATGTGGCCGTTCACGTCCAGATCGGAATACCGCACCGTATGGACATGATGGGGCGCGAGCGCGGCGCACAGCAGCTTGCCGGGCACCGCCGGACAGGTTCCGGGCACCAGCGCGAGGTAATCCCGCGCGGCGGGAATCTGAGTCGGGCGCAGGATGCGGCGGCTGTCGTGGTCGAGCACCACCCAGGCACTGAGCGCCTGCGCGATTTCTTCGCCGTCCACGCTGAGCGTAAACGCACGCAGCCAAGTCGCGCCCTTGATGCCTGCGCACCACGTCCGCACATGTATCACCTCATGGACGTGCACCGGGCGGTTCAGCGCGCAGTGCAGGCGGCTGAGTACCCACAGCGCGCCGCCGAGGTCGGCGGGGTTGAGATGCAGCGCGTCGGCGTGCTCAGTGGCCGCGTCCTGCATGATCTCAAACAGGGCCGATGGCCGAGCGATGCCGCGGTTGTCGATATGTGCGAAGGTGATCGGGTAATCTTTTTCAAAATATTGCAGTTCCTGCATGTTTTGTCTCTCCTTTTAATGTATCAGAGCGCCGAGGAACATGGTGAATATACCGGCAAATGTCATAGCGTTCTTTTCATCCGGGAAGGAATTTTCCGGAATATTTTCCGTGTTATCCTGACGATACCACGCGACGAGGTCATCGCGCAGGCCGGATACGGCTTCCAGCGAGCCATAGCGGAAGAATACCGCGCCCGAAACTGCCGGGTGCTCCGCGATGTACGTAAGCGAATCGAAAATCGGGTCGGTGGTCGGCCAAGTCGGTGTGCTGCTGTCGTGGCACTTATACGCCGCAAGGCCGATGTACAGCTTGACGTCTGTGTCCTGTGTCTGCTCAATCCACCAGTCGGTCAGGGTGGCAAAATCGACGGCGCTGTGGCCGATTTCCCAGTAAATCTGCGGAATGATGTAATCGACCGTACCGGTCTCAATCCACGCGAGGCTGTCCGCGTAGGCCTTCACATAGCTTTCGTTGCCGCCGCGGGTATCCGAGCCGCGCTGGTCGGTCGAACGGTTGGCCCACACACCGGACGGGCTGATGCCGAACGCAAGATCGGGGTCAAGGTCGTGCAGTTCCTCGTCGAGCTGGGCGACCAGCCGATTGACGTTGTCGCGCCGCCAGTCCGCGATGTTGTCAAAGTCTGCGCCGTATTGCTCATAGGTCGCCGCGTCGTTGAAATCACTGCCCGGATAAAAATAATCGTCCAGATGAATGCCATCCACATCATATTTCCGGACAATTTCAGCCGCGCCCTCAACCACAAGGTCACGCACCTCCGGAATGCCGGGGTCATAGTAGTAGTTGCCGTCCGAATACTGCACAACCCACTCCTCATGCTGCCTCGCCGGGTTGGACGGGGCGAGCGCGTCCCAGTTCTTGTCGCGGGTCACGCGGTAGGGGTTGAGCCATGCATGCAGCTCCAGACCGCGTGCATGCGCGCCTTCCACCCAATATTCCAGCGGATCGAAGCCGTCCGCGGGCGCCGTGCCCTGCTTGCCGGTCAGCCAGTGGCTCCACGGGAAGATATCCGAATCGTAGAGTGCATCTGAGGTCGGGCGCACCTGCAAAAAGACGGTGTTCAAACCGGCGGTCACGCAATTGTCCAGAATACGGTCGGCTTCGCTTTGGAGGGTGCTTGTCGAGGTGGAAGCGTTGGTGGGATAATCGAGGTTGTAGACCGATGATACCCACACGCCGCGCATCTCCTGCGGTTCCGGATCAGCCGCCTGCGCACCGACGGGGATAAGCAGGGTCAGCGACAGGGCTGCGGCCAAAATGCGTCGAATGATGTTCATGCTGTTTCTCCTTTGGGGTATTTCATGTTGTCGCGGGCAGATTTCGGATGCCCAGCAGTATTATCGTACCATTCCCGCCTCCAATTGGCAAGGGGTATTGACGCAGGCACGGAAAGATTGTATCATGAACATATTCGGAGGTTTGGAATCTTTATGAGTGATTTTTATGAGCATTTTCCTGCACAGAAAAAGGTGCTTGCCCTGCATGATCTTTCCTGTTTCGGTCGTTCGTCTCTGGTGCCGATTACAGCGGTGATCAGCGCGATGGGGCATCAGTGCGTGCCGCTGCCGACCGCGGTATTTTCCACGCATACGGCCATTGACGGCTGGATCTGCGCCGACCTGACCCGGTCGCTGCATCCCATGCTGGCGCATTTTCAGGGGCTGGGACTGCAATTTGAAGCGGTATATTCGGGCTTTCTTGGCTCGGCGGCGCAGATCGACTGCGTTGCCGAAGCGGCGGCCAGCAAAACTGCGGACGGTCTGTTTCTGGTGGACCCGGTCATGGGCGACAACGGCGAAGTCTACACGACCTATACCCCGGAAATGACCGCACGCATGAGTGAGCTGTGCGTGTTAGCCGACCTCATCACGCCGAATGTCACCGAGGCCGCGATTCTGCTTGGCAAACGGCCGGATACCGCGGTGCGCGATCAAGCCGAAGCTGCCGAGTGGTGCGCGGCACTGTATGAGCGCTACGGCGCACAGATTGTGCTGACCGGGCTTGATCTTGCGCCGGGAGAGGTCACAGTGGCCTGCTGCACAAGCGGCAGCACGGAATTTGTCCGGCATGAACGACTGGGCGGATTCTACCCGGGTACAGGCGATATTTTCGCGTCTGTGCTGCTGGGCGGGCTGCTGGCCGGCGGTACGCTGACGGACAGCGCCGCGCAGGCGGGCGTATTTGTGCGCGAATGCATTGCCTTTACGACTGCGCGCCGCACCGATCCGATGCATGGCGTGCAGTTTGAGCCTCTGCTTGGCCGTCTGTGCCGCCCGATGGATGCATAGATATGCAAACCCTGCAAAAAAGCCAAACGGCGCACCAATGGCAGTGCGCCGTTTGACCGGAATGGGAAAACCATATGAAAACAAACACAGAAACTCTCTATCCGCTCCTAAGAAGTTAAACCGGAGCGCCGATCTGAAGCATCAGGATACACAAAGCGATGGCTGCGGCAACCATCCCAAAAGTTTGAAATTTCGTCCACTCTTTCATAAAGCTCACCTTTCTATCCATTCTTTCTGACATTTTTATTATACCGCTTTTTGGCATAAAAAATAAGTAGTTTCGCAAATAAACTTTAACAAAGTTTTGTGAAGATTTCTATACACAATGTATGAGTCACTCAGTATTTACCCAAAAGTGCAGACAATCACGCATATTTTCCATCATTTTATCAACAGATATGCACAAAAAAACGCATAAAAAAAGAAGGCTTCCGCCTTCTTTTTTGATTGGATCAAATGGTCTCCACCTTGAGTGCGCCGTCTGCGGCGGACACATGCGCGCCGACAATCGGCTGGTCATAGGCCGCGATGATCTTGGCCGCGAGCGCATTTTCGACCTCCTTTTCGATCAGGCGGCGCAGGTTGCGCGCACCGAACCGCAGCGAATACGACTTGTCGACCAGATATTCGGTCAGGCTGTCGTCCCACGTCAGGCGGATGTCGCGCTCGGTCAGATTCTTCGCCAAATCGCCCAGCAGAATGCCTGCAATACGGCGGAAATCGTCCTCTGTCAGCTGGTTAAACGCTACAATCTCATCAATTCGGTTGAGGAACTCGGGACGCATCAGGTCCTCGAGCGCCTTCATTGCCTTATCCTTGCCCTGCTCGCTGGCCGTCTTGCCAAAACCAAGCGAGGTGGTCTTGGTGCTGCTGCCCGCGTTCGATGTCATGATAATGACGGTGTTCTCAAAGTTGACCATACGGCCATGCGCATCGGTCAGGCGGCCGTCGTCGAGGATTTGCAGCAGAATATTGAGCACATCCGGATGAGCCTTCTCGATCTCGTCCATCAGGATGACCGAATACGGACGGCGGCGGATTTTCTCGGTCAGCTGACCGGCCTCATCGTAGCCGACATAGCCCGGAGGCGAAC
>JBJDZO010000072.1:0-4305 GCA_051868095.1 Butyricicoccus sp.
AACAAGCGCAAGATTCCGAAAGAAATACTTATCCAAAAATAACACAACTTTTTGGAGATCCAAACGGGCAGTTCCTTCGTAAATTTTTATTGCCGGCATATTATACAGCGAAGTCACCGGAAAGTAAATGATTTTCTTGCGAAAATTTGGAGGAATTTTGCATTCTGATGGAAAAAATTGCGGAAGCAGCCTTGCTGGGAAATGGAATATATTGTATCTGAAAAAATGACGTTTACAAAAAGGTAAAAAACACAACTCAAAAAAGTTCAAAAATGCAGTGAAATTCGTTAAAAATAGCATTTCGACAAAAATATCTTGCATAGTGCCAAAATTGTTTGTGCAAAATTGTGAACTTTGCCAATATCCAAAACCGGATTTTCTTTGCATAATGAGATAGACGCAAGAAATAACAAGCAATCGACCGCAGGGCGGGACACGTGCTCGCTGTATTCTTTTCTGCGGATTTGAAATTCCTATGGCAAATCCGCTAAAAAGATGCTATACTGTTGTTGGTCGATTGTGGATGTCGGACGGCATGAGAGGTATCATGTGGAAAAGTTTAGGCAGGCCGTCCGCTGCTCCGGTTTTTCTGTTTCTGCTCCGCTCGCCTGCGGCGCAAAAAGGGACAGGCCGGCCGCAAGACCAAGAGATTTCTGCTCATAGGGAGGAAACATTATGGCAAAGAAAGTAAGAATCGGCGTTTTGGGCGCCGGCCGCATCGGTAAGCTGCACATCATGAACCTGTGCCAGTCCGTTCCGGACGCAGAGGTAATTGCAGTTGCGGACCCGTTCCTGAACGACGAGACCGCTGAGTGGTGCAAGAGCCTGGGTATCCAGATCACTTCCAAGGATCCCGAGGATGTATTCGGCAACGCAGACATCGATGCTGTATTCATCTGCTCGTCCACCAATACCCATGCTGACTTCATCATGAAAGCCGCTGCTGCCGGCAAGCACATTTTCTGTGAGAAGCCGATCCACACCGATCTCGCAAAGATCCGTGAGGCTCTCGACGCAGTTGAGAAGGCTGGCGTGAAGCTGCAGGTTGGCTTCGTTCGCCGCTTCGACCATAACCACAAGAAGGTACACGACGTTGTTGCATCCGGCCAGCTCGGCGCACCGCACATCGTAAAGGTTGCTTCCCGTGACCCGGAGGGCCCCCCGATGTCCTATGTTGAGGTTTCCGGCGGTATCTTCATGGATATGATGATCCACGACTTCGATATGGTTCGTTACCTGTCCGGTTCTGAGGTTACCGAGGTTTCCGCTTACGGTACCGTTAAGACCAACCCGGACTACGCGAAGTACGACGACGTTGACACCGCAATCGTTATGCTGAAGTTCGAGAACGGCGCAATCGGCGTAATCGACAACAGCCGTCAGGCCAACTACGGCTACGACCAGCGTACCGAGGTACACTGCGACAAGGGCTGTGTACAGGTTTCCAACGATCTGGACAACCAGGCGATGATCTCCACCCGCGACGGCGTAGAGATCGCAAAGCCCACTTGGTTCTTCCTCGAGCGCTACAACAATGCGTTCATTCAGGAGGCAAAGGACTTCACCGACGCAATCCTGAACGACAAGGAGACCCCGGTTAAGGGCATCGATGGCCTGATGCCGGTTATGATCGCAATGGCTGCCAAGAAGTCCCTCGACGAGGGCCGCTCGGTTAAGCTGTCTGAGATCCAGTAATTCGAAGATTGCCTGAAAGGTCCGGCGCGCCCGGCGCGCCGGACCCCCATTCAAGAAGAGAAAAGCCGCCCGAAGGAGAGAACGGGCGCAACACTTCCGATATGAACCGCTCCGGCGGTTTATATAGATCAATCGCTTCATTTTAAGGAGGAGAAAAGATGAAGAAGAAGAGATTATTCGCACTGCTGATGGCAGGCGCAATGGCAGTTTCCATGACCGCATGCGGCGGCTCGAGCAGCAGCAGCAACAGCGGTGCAGCTTCCGGCGCAGCTTCCGGCGGCGCAGCAGCAGAAGGCGGCGAAGGCGGCGGCAACTATGCCATCGTTGTTAAGTCCATGGCTGACCAGTACTGGGTACTGCTGAAGGCTGGCGCTGAGGCAAAGGCGAAGGAGCTGGGCGTTTCTGTTGACGTTATCGGCCCGAACGCTGAGTCCGAGGTTCAGCAGCAGGCAGACATGATCCAGAACAAGATCGGCGCTGGCGTTGATGGTCTGGCAGTTGCTCCGTCCAACCCGGACACCGTTCTGACCGTTCTGGCTCAGGCAGATCAGGCTGGTATCCCGGTTATCGCGGTTGACACCGACCTCCCGAACTACGAAAACAAGAAGTCCTTCATCGGTACCGGTAACGAAGCAGCCGGCGAGCAGGGCGGCCAGTACGCTGCTGAGCTGGTAGGCTCCGGCAAGAAGGCCATCATCCTGCGCGGCCGTGCAGGCGACACCACCCATGACCAGCGCGAAGCTGGCTTCACCAAGGGCCTGGAAGCAGGCGGCATCGAGATCCTGGAAGTTCGTGCATGTGACTCCGAGGCTGAGAAGGCTATGAACGCCGTAATGGATATGATGAACCGTTACGACCAGATCGACATCATCTGCACCACCGCTGACTCGATGGCACAGGGCGCACAGCGCGCAATCGAGAACGCTGGCAAGGAGATCCCGGTTGTTGGCTTCGACGGCACCATCCCGGTTGCTGAACTGATCGCTGCTGGCAGCGTTATCAAGGGTTCTGTTGCTCAGTCTCCGTACGACATGGGCCAGCTGGCTGTTGAGAGCCTGGTAGCTCTGAACAACGGCGAGACCATCGAAGAGCGCATCGACTCCGGTACGTCCATGGTTACCCCGGACAACGCAGCTCAGTTCAAGGCTGATCTGGAAGCTAAGGTTAACGGCGCTTCCTAAGAAGGCACTTATTGGATAGTTGAACCGGGGGGCACACCCCCCCGGTTTTCTATACCCAAATTCGCGGAGTTTTAACAGAAAACTGCCAAAAGAAGGAAAAGAGAAAACCACATTTGCGAAATGAAAGACGGTGATTGCGGAATTATGAATGAAGTAATAATGGAACTGAAGAACATCACCAAATATTTCCCCGGCGTTGTGGCGCTTGACAATATGTCATTTACCGTACGTAAGGGTATGGTGCATGGACTGATCGGTGAGAATGGCGCCGGCAAGTCCACACTGATTAAGGTGTTTACCGGCGTTAACCAGCCGGATAAGGGTGAAATCTATATTGATGGCAAGCAGGTACAGCTGAGCAACCCGATGGTTGCGAAGGCAGCAGGCGTAGGTTGTGTATATCAGGAGCTGAACATCGTTCAGGAACTGAACGTAACCGATAACCTGTTCATCAATTACTATAAGAAGAAGGGCTTCCTGCTCGACTACAAGGCCATGCATGCGAAGGCTGCTGAGATCATGGAAGAGATGGGCCAGCCGGTCGATCCCCGTACTGAGTGCGGCAAGCTCGGCCTCGGTGTTCAGCAGACCATCGAAATCGGCAAGTCCATTCTGTCTGAGGCACGTCTGGTTATCATGGACGAGCCGACCTCCTCGCTGTCTGAGTCCGAGGTTGCGCAGCTGTTCAAGACCATCGAGCTGCTGAAGAAGAAGGGCGTAGCGATTATCTTCGTATCGCACAAGCTGGAAGAAATCTTCGAATGCTGCGACGATATCACGGTTATGCGTGACGGCCAGTGGATCTCCACCACGCCGGTTAAGGACATGACCAAGGATCTGCTGATCTCCCACATGGTAGGCCGCAGCCTCGACAACCTGTTCCCGAAGGAAGTTGCCGAGAAGAAGGGCGAAATGCTCCGCGTAGAGCATCTCAACAGCGCAGGCGTTCTGCGTGATGTCAGCTTCAAGGCTTACGGCGGTCAGGTACTGGGCTTCTCCGGTCTGGTCGGCGCGGGCCGTACCGAAACCATGCGCGCAATCTTCGGCGCAGACCCGAGAGACAGCGGCGACATCTACATCGGCGGCCAGAAGGTGGACATCAAGTGTCCGAAGGATGCGATTAACCATAAGATCGCGTTCCTCACTGAGGACCGTAAGGGCGAGGGTCTGATCCTGATCCATTCGGTTCTGAGCAACCTGCATCTGGCAACCATTGACCGCGACCGCAAGGGCCTGTTCCTCGACCAGTCCAAGCACAAGAAGATCGCGGAAGAGAACGTCGCAACCTACCGCATCAAGACCCCGACGCTGGATACTCCAGTCGGCACGCTGTCCGGTGGTAACCAGCAGAAGGTCGTTATCGGCAAATGGGTTAACACCGATGCGGATATCTACATCTTCGATGAGCCTACCCGTGGTATCGACGTAG
>JBJDZO010000073.1:0-4270 GCA_051868095.1 Butyricicoccus sp.
TGTACCGAACGGTACGCACGGTGGTGTGAGAGGTCGGCTAGGCAACTAGCCTCCTACTCGATTCAGGGGATTTTGCGCGGCCGCACCTGACATACGGTCAGTGTCAGCTCATCCACGCGGAAGCCAATTTCCAGATCAGCAAATTCCAGATAATAAACCCTCTCCGGATCGTTCTGATAGGACGGGCGCGGGTCGTGGGCGAGCGTGCCAATCAGGCCGTCCCGCAGGGAAGCGGGTACCTGCTCAAGCAGTGCGGCCGGGAAATCGACCGTGAGCGCATAGTCCTGTGTCTGTGCCGTAAAGCCCTGCCGCGCATCCGGATGGCTGTCCGCGAAGGGAAGATAGGGCTTGATGTCGTAGATTGGCGTACCGTCCATGAGGTCGGCGCCCGACACATGCAGTACCGGACCATCCGGTGTATGCAGGTCGATCGAATCGAGCTTTACGCTTGACAGGCCAAGTGCATTGGGCCGAAACGGCGAACGGGTCGCAAATACGCCCATGCGTTTGTTGCCGCCCAGACGAGGCGGACGTACCGTAGGGGACCACGTGTCGCGCACGGCTTCAGAGAACTCCCAGATCAGCCACAGATGAGAAAAGTCCTCCAGACCGCGCAGCGCATCTGGATTGCGATATTCAGGCGTGAATACGATGACTGCTTTGAGCGCGTCTACAATGCCGCTCTGACGCGGAATGCCGAACTTGGTTGGGAAGTCCGTGCGGATATGCGCGATGGTTTTTAATGTGAGTCCGGTTTCCATAGATACCTCGATTTTTCTGAATTTACTCGACACGTTCAAGCTGACAGACGGTTTCCACATGGTGTGTCCGCGGGAACAGATCAAAGGCGTGTGCCTGAACGATGCGATAGCCGCGTTCTGCGAACAGTTTGCAGTCGCGCGCAAGTGTTGCCGGATCGCAGGACACATATACGACACGCGGCGGCTCCATCTGCACGATCGCTTCCACAGCGTCCAGACTCAGACCCTTACGCGGCGGGTCAACGGTCAGCACATCCGGACGTTCGCCACGCGCGGCCAGCATCATAGCCGCCTGTCCGGCGTCGGCACAGATGAACTCCACATTTTCGACGTGGTTACGCGCCGCGTTCTCCCGGGCATTATCGATGGCCTCCGGAACAATTTCCACGCCGATCACACGCGCCGCTTTATCGGCCAGTGTGAGCGTGATGGTACCTGCGCCGCAGTACAGGTCAATGACCGTTTCCTGTCCGGTCAGTCCGGCGAAATCCAGCGCGCAGGCATATAGCCGCTCGGTCTGCGCATGATTGACCTGATAAAAAGCGTGCGGCGACAGCCGGAACACATGGCCGCACAGCACATCCTGTAATTCAGGCTGTCCCCAAAGCGTTACCGTGTGATCACCGAGAATGACGTTGTCCGTGCGTTTATTGACGTTCTGTACGATGCCGGTCAGGCCGGGAACCGCAGCGGTCAGCCGGGCAATCAGGTCATCCGCCGCAGGAAGCTTGGCGCGCGCCGTAATCAGACACAGGTGCGCTTCTCCGGTAGCCGCGCCTGTGCGCACATAAATATGCCGGATCAGACCCTTGTGAGTGGTTTCATGGTAGGCCGGAATGCCGTTGTCCTTCATCCAAGCGCAGACCAGCGCGGCAATCTGATCGGCGGTTTCGCTTGTAATCAGGCAGCGGTCCGCTTTGACGATATCATGGCTGCGCGGCCGATAAAATCCGGTGTAAGGGCCGTTTTCGTCCGCACCGACCGGATATTGCGCCTTGTTGCGGTAATGTGTGGTGTCCTCTGCACCGGTGATACCGGTGAGGATGCCCTCAATGCCGCCGATGCGGCGCAGTGCATCCGCAACCTTGCGCTCCTTGGCACGCAGTTCTTCTTCATAGGTGATGTGCTGATAGCAGCAGCCGCCACATTTGCCTGCGTGCGGACAGGCTGGGTCAATCCGGTGTTTGGAGCGCACCAAAATGCGTTCGATGCGCCCGAATGCGAGATTTTTACCGACCTTCACAATTTTGATGTCACATTGGTCACCGACCGCACCGCCGGGGACAAAAACTGCCATCCCGTCAATACGAGCAACCGCCGCGCCTTCCGCAGTGTAGCCGGTCAGTTCGGCGCGATAGATTTTATTTTTTTGAAGAGCCATAGTTCCTCCGATTCTCAAGAAAAAAGCCCGGCAGAAAAACGGGCAATAGGTTGAATAATTTTATTATATCACACAGTTTCGCGTTTGAAAACAGGGATAACCGCGGCAAACTCCGGCATACTAAAGCCGAAGGAGGGATGCATATGCCTGAAAACAACAACTACCGTCCGGAAGAACTGCTGTACCGGATGGGGCACAGCACCCGTGCCATGAATGCCTTTTTCTCGCTGGACGAGCACGAACGCGAAGCGGTACTCGGCAGCATTGTGTCGCCGAGCCGGACACAAGCAGAAGCCCAAATGGAAAGGGAAATGGCATGGCTGGAAGCAATCGGTCAGGATTACGACCGACCTGCACGATAAAAACAGGCGCCGCCCACATCGATGGACGGCGCCATTTTCTTTACTTGATGGAGTTGATATCAATCATTTCGCAGTTTGCGATCTTCATATTGGACTCCAAGCAGTTGAGCAGCGCGTTTGCGGTGTCGATTGCCGTCAGGCAGGGAATTGCATGCTCGACCGCTGCACGGCGAATCTTAACGCTTGCCAGCTCCGGATGACGGCCCTTGGCCGAGGTTGAAATTACATAATCCACCTCGCCGTTCTCAATCATATCGAGAATGTTCGGATGCTTCTCCGGCTCGAAGGCGTTGTAAAGCACGTTGGTCGCAACCATGTGACGGTTGAGAGTATTCGCGGTACCGCGGGTCGCATACAGCTCGTAGCCGAGCGCTTCAAAACGGCTGCCGATCGAAACCGCTTCCTGCTTGTCGGCCGGACGTACCGAAATCACGACCGCGCCCTTCTTTTTCTTCATTTCGTAGCCCGCGCCAATCAGACCCTTGAACAGTGCTTCCTTGAAGGTCTTGGATACGCCGAGAACCTCGCCGGTAGACTTCATTTCCGGTCCGAGCTGGGTGTCAAGGTCGCGCAGCTTCTGGAACGAGAAGACCGGAACCTTCACTGCATAGTGATCGCTCTCCGGATACAGACCAGTGCCATAGCCCATATCCTTGAGCTTCTCACCGAACATGCAGCGGGTTGCCAGATCAACCATCGGTACGCCGGTTACCTTGGAGATATACGGTACGGTACGGGACGAACGCGGGTTAACCTCGATGACGTAAACCTCATCGTTGTACAGTACGAACTGGATATTGACCAGACCGAGAACCGCCAGATTCTTAGCCAGTGCCTCGGTATAGCGGATGATGGTATCCTTGTGCTTCTGCTCGATGTTGATGGACGGATAGATGGAGATCGAGTCGCCCGAATGCACGCCCGCGCGCTCAAAATGCTCCATAATGCCCGGAATCAGGATGTCGTCGCCGTCGCAGATGGCGTCAACCTCGATTTCGCGGCCCATCATATACTTATCGACGAGAACCGGGTTCTCGACCTTGTTGCGCGTGATAACCTGCATGAACTCGCGTACATCTTCCTCGGTGTAGGCGATTTCCATGCCCTGACCGCCAAGCACGTAGGACGGGCGGACAAGCACCGGATAGCCCAGACGGTCGGCAACCGCAACCGCTTCTTCCTCGGTCATAACCGTGTCACCCTTCGGACGCGGGATGCCGCACTTCTCCAGAATCACATCGAACTTCTCGCGGTCCTCGGCAGCATCGATCGACCATGCCGGCGTGCCGAGAATCGGAACGCCCAGCTTTTCGATGTGCTGTGCAAGGTTGATGGCGGTCTGACCGCCAAACTGTACGATGGCCGCATCCGGCTTCTCAGCATTGACGACTCCGGTGACATCCTCAGGGGTCAGCGGCTCAAAGTACAGACGGTCAGCCGTGTCAAAGTCGGTGGAAACGGTCTCCGGGTTGTTGTTGATGATGACGGTTTCGCAGCCCAGTTCCTTGAGCGCCCAAACCGAATGAACCGAACAGTAGTCGAACTCAATGCCCTGACCGATACGGATCGGGCCGGAACCGAGTACGAGCACCTTCTTACGGCCGTCCGACGGCTTGACCTCGTTTTCGTCGTCAAAGGTGGAATAGTAGTAGGGGGTTTCTGCGTCGAACTCTGCCGCGCAGGTATCGACCGTCTTGTAAACCGGCAGGCGCTTGTAGTCGCCGATGGTCTTGCCGGACATCTGCTCAATGGTCTTGTCGAGGAAG
>JBJDZO010000074.1:0-4259 GCA_051868095.1 Butyricicoccus sp.
AGTACCTTCAGCATTTCAGGCGCGGTCAGGTTGCTGCCGAGCTTCTTTTCCTCAGCAAAATCGGCCAGCGCTTCCCGTGCGTTATCGGTCTCCTCGCCGATATACTCAAACGGTTCGACCCGTGTAATCGGCAGTGAATCGGTCTCCTCGCTGCCCGCGTCACGAATCAGCCGCACGAGCGCCAGGATGGTATTGTTCTGTTTTTCCCGATCCCAGTACGAATAATCGATGCGCAGCGAATAAACCGACTCATTGGTTACCAATGGACGACCGTAGTGGTCTACAATTTCGCCGCGGGAGGCGGACACGGTAGAAGAACTGGTCAGGCGGTTGGCCGCCTGTTCGCGGTACTCCTTGCCATTGATAATCTGGAGCGAAAACAGCCCGGCTGCGGACACACCTGCCAGCAGCACCAGAACAAAAAACAGAGCAATCAGTCTGCGCAGCAGTTTCGCTTTATTGTCCATAAAAGGGTCTCCTTTCCGAGGGGTCAAAGCATGCGGTCAAACTGGCGGGCAATCGTGCGCACCGGCAGGTAAACAACCGGCGACAACACAACACTTACCAGAATTTCGCCGCACATGGACTGAAATGCAAGCGGGAACGGCGCGCCTGAAAACAACAGCACCGAAAACCCATAGCGCAGCAGACCGATGACCAGCATACCACAGGTGCTCAGCAGCAGCATAGATGGGAACATGCGCCGGAGAAAGCGCATGCTGACCGCGCCGGCTGCAATGCCAAAGAGCATATAATAGATGGGGAACAGTCCGTCCACCCCGATAAAGCCTACATCATAGAGGATGCCGGTCAGCAGGCCGAACACACCGCCGAAAAGCGGGCCTTCCATCAGCGCGATGGCCGCCGGAATGCACGGCAGCAGGTCGATATGGAACCCAAATACCGAAAGCGGAATTTGCGCGGTCTCAATCACGTAGACGAGCACCAGAAACAGAAGATACAGAATGGTTTTGACAACCGGTCGTTCACGCCTCATGCTCACTCGCTCACCTCAAAGTCCGTGATGATAAACACGTTGGTTACCTTTTCCACGTCTACGAACGGCTTGACAACCGCATAGTTGGAAATGCCGTTTTCTTCGGGCACAATGCGCTCGACCGTGCCGATCATGATGCCCTTAGGGAACACGCCGCCGCGGCCCGAGGTTTCGACCGTGTCACCGATTACAACACCCGAATCCGGGTCCAGATAGGCCAGTTTAAGGTTGCCTTCGCTCATCAGCGCATAATCGCCCTCCGCAATGCCAACTTCTCGCGTGCGCGTAATCAGTGCCCCTGCCTGCATGTTGGTGTCTACCACCGTGGTCACGTCGCAGTAGGTCGGCGTCACGTTGGACACATAACCGACCATACCGTCATTGGTAATAACTAAATCATCGATCGCCACACCCTGATTGGAGCCTTTATCCAGCGAAATTGTGGTTGCCCATTCGCCCGGGCTGCGCGCAATGACCTCCGCGGTTTCCAGTTCAAACGAACGGTTGCGCTCCTTGATGCCGAGCATAGAGCGCAGGCGCTCGTTTTCGTCGCTGGCAACCGCCGCGTCGCGCAGCTCCTGCTCCAGCTCACGCACCTGCTTTTTGAGCGCGGCATTTTCTTCCTCGAGCGCGTCATAACCCTCGAAGTATGCCATGCCCTTGCCCGCCATCTCGCTGATGCGCGACACGCCCTTTTGCAGCGGCGCAAGCGCCATGCCGATGCCGTCAGACACCGGATTGCTGTTTCCGGTCGCTCCAGTGTACACCACAAGCCCCAGACAAATCAGCACAATTACTACTACCACCGCAACCATGCGGGAGGAAAATGTATTTTTCAAAGCTCTTTCAGCACCTCTTTATTCGACATAACCCAATTCTGCGAGCATGGTATACAGCAGTTCGACCGGCAGACCGACCACGCTGAAATAATCGCCCTCAATGCCGGTGATGAGCGTTGCGCCGCGACCCTGAATGCCGTATGCGCCCGCCTTGTCGAGCGGCTCGCCGGTAGCAATGTAACGCTCGATCTCCGCGTCGGTCAGGCGACGGAAATGCACACGGGTGGTGCGGTGGCTGATGCGGTTTCCTGCGGGCGACAGCACGGCAAGACCGGTGATGACCTCATGTGCACGACCGGACAGCAGACGCAGCATACGCCGCGCATCGTCCGCGTCCACAGGTTTTCCGAGCGGTTTGCCGTCCACTACGACCATAGTATCCGACCCAATCACCGCGCAGTCCGGGTGATTCCGGGCCACATCCGCGGCTTTGCGCTCGGCGAGCGTTTCAATCTGCTGCTCAATCGGCAGACCGTCCGGCAGGGTTTCGTCCGCATTGGCCGGACATACGGTAAATTCCTCGGCAATCAGCCGCAGCAGCTCCTGCCGTCTGGGCGAAGCCGAGGCTAAAATGATTTTCTGCATGGTTCTGAACTCCAATTGTATTATTCCACGCCGCGGTAATACAGGCCGCGGGTCTTGCCCTCCGGAAATTCGGGCACGGTTTCGCGCACATGCGCCAGATAGATTTCGCCGCACCGCGCCGGGGATTCGGTGGTAAAGCGCAGCCGCGCATAAGGAATGCCGAGTCGGGTGTATTCACCCGGCTTATCGCCCAGATGCAGCGGCTGGCTGTTGAGCAGCGTATTTCGGCAGCCGTACTCGGGCAGCAATGCAAACCGCTTGCCGGTACGGTCGGTCAGCGTCGTCAGACCTTTTTTGCAGGCACACTTGCCGGTTTTACGGCGTATGGCGCAGTTTTCAAACACCATCAGCGGCAGATACCCGTAAACGATCAGCTCGGTGTCCATGGGCTTGCGCAGGTCACGGAGCTGCGGCAGGCGCAGTTCAAACGACAGGGTCTGCCGCCCGACGCCAAGGTCATGCAGCACCGAAAGCGTGTCCGAATTGCAGACATTCAGGCCGAAATCGCCGTAAACATCCATTCCCTGTTCCCGCAGGGTAAGCACCTGTCCGATGTTCCCCGCGAGGGCGGTCTGCACGCCTGCGTCCCGCGCCGTGCTGAGCATGCTCAGCAGTTCGGGCTGCTCGCTGTCGCTGTATACGCGCGGCAGCACGGCGCATAGCTTGATCCCCTGCTCACACAGGGCGCGCGTGCGGGCCGGGTCGGCGGCAAGCGCGGTCAGCGGCACATAAACGGTTTCAGGCGGTATGCGCAGCATCTCGTCCGCGATCTGGTCGAGCGACCGCACTTCTACCGTATAGCCCTGAAAAGCCTGCTGGGGTGCGCCGGTCTCTTCCGGATGGAAATCGTTCCAGCGGCGTTCGGGCGCACGACCGCGCTGTTCGAGCAGCCGATCAAGCGCATCCCGGCGCAGGGCATTCAGCCGCGCTGCCGGAATCATTAGGCCGTCTGCCAGCTGAATATGGGTTTCCTGCACGAAAAACGGCGTTCCGCCTGTCTTTCCAAGCGATTTGTTGACGCTTTCTTCGGTTGCAGGGCGGTTCTTCGCCTGCTCGACAGGTGTAAGGTCAGTTACAGTCACACCGTCCGTTTCCCCGTCCCATGCATTCAGCAGCAGGCCGGTTTTATCGGCAGTCAGCGACAGGGTCACCGGCACAAGCGGCGCTTCTTTGCCCTCGGCAAAGCGGCGTGCCGCCTCGTCATACAGCGATTTCACTTCATCCAGCGGCACATCGGTCTTAGTACCGAACATCTTATCGCCTTTTTTCCCGGTCAGATAACCGTCGGTAAAGCCGTCGCGCGAGAACACGCGGCGCAGCGCATCCATTTCTTCCCGGGTTGGGCGGCGGTGTTCGCGCAACAGGCGGCTGTAAATATCAGTCACAACCGCGGCGTACTCCGGCCGTTTCATACGGCCTTCTATTTTAAAAGAAGACACCCCAGCCTCAACCAACGGCTCCAGCCATCCGGCAAGGCACAAGTCCTTGAGTGACAGCGGATAAGTCTCCTTTTTGCTCCCCGCGCCGTCGTAGCGGTACGGCAGGCGGCAGGGCTGCGCACACAGACCGCGATTACCTGAGCGCTGCCCAATGACCGACGACAGATAGCACTGCCCGGAATAACACATGCACAGCGCACCGTGCACAAATACTTCGGTCTCCACACCCGCTTTGGCCGTGATTTCCTGAATCTGCTCGAGCGTGCATTCACGCGACAGCACAACGCGCGAAAAACCAAGTTCTTTGGCAAGCAGCGCGCCATCCAGCGTGTGAATGGTCATCTGGGTAGAGGCATGCAGCGGCAGGTCGGGCGCGCATTCCCGGATGAGCTTCACCAG
>JBJDZO010000075.1:0-4193 GCA_051868095.1 Butyricicoccus sp.
GATTTCGAGGCTCTCAATATCTGGCTTGGCGCGATGCTGCACAAATTCATCAGCTTTGTGTTTGATTTCACCGAAATCAAGCATCAGAACGTCATCCGTAAGACGGCCTCCTACATCAAGGAGCATCTCGCGGACAAACTGACGCTCGAACAGGCAGCCGAGCAGGTGTATCTGTCCAAATCCTATTTCTGCCGCATCCTGAAAGATGAACTCGGCTGCACCTTCACCGAATATGTCAACCGTCTGCGCATCGAACGCAGCAAAATGTATCTGCGCGAAACGACCATGCCGATTGCGGAAATCGCGTGTGCGGTCGGGTTCGACGACCAGAGTTATTTCACCCGCATTTTCAAGCGCCATGTCGGCACTTCGCCCGGCAAATACCGCGATATGCGTTCGGCATAATCCCCTTTCTGACAAACGAAAAGCGCCGGTCTTTCGACCGGCGCTTTTTTGATGTACGGAAAAATTACTTGAGGCCAGCGGTGATGATCGCCATCTGATAAACCTCGTCTGCGTTGCAGCCGCGGGACAGATCGTTGATCGGCGCGTTCAGACCCTGGAGAATCGGGCCATATGCCTCAAAGCCGCCCAGACGCTGTGCAATCTTGTAGCCAATGTTGCCTGCGTTGATGTCCGGGAAGATGAAGGTATTTGCCTGACCAGCAACCGGAGAGCCCTTGCACTTGGTCTTAGCAACTACCGGAGAGAATGCAGCGTCAAACTGCAGCTCACCGTCTACTGCCAGATCCGGAGCAGCTTCCTTGGTCTTTGCGGTCGCGTTGCGCATCATGTCAACGGTTTCGCCCTTGCCCGAACCCATGGTGGAGTAGGACAGCATAGCAACCTTCGGGTCGATGCCGAATGCCTTTGCGGTGTTTGCGGTCTCAATAGCGATCTCGACGAGGTCGTCTTCACTCGGGTTGATGTTGATCGCGCAGTCGCCCATTGCGTACTTCTCTTCCTGACCGTCCTTGCCCTCGCGGACCAGAATGAAGCAGGAGGATACGATCTTGTTGCCCGGCTTGGTCTTGATGATCTGGAGCGCCGGACGAACGGTATCTGCGGTCGAGTAGGTTGCGCCGCCCAGCAGAGCGTCCGCGTAGCCCATCTTGACCAGCATGGTGCCGAAGTAGTTGCCCTTGGACAGAGCCGCACGGCACTGCTCCTCGGTCATCTTGCCCTTGCGCAGCTCCACCATCTTGGCAACCATCTCGTCCATCTTGTCGAAGGTTGCCGGATCGATGATCTCAATGCCCTCGATATCAAAGCCGCCTGCTGCAGCCGCCGCCTTCACTTCGTCCACGCCGCCGACCAGGATGGAATCCAGAATGCCGTCCTTCTTCAGGCGGGAAGCCGCCTCAAGAATGCGGGCGTCGGGGCCTTCGGTGAATACAATCTTGCGGGGATCTGCCTTCAGAGTTGCTACTAAATTCTCTAACATTTTTATTTCTCCTTCTTTCACAATGATAAAGGTATAATTATTATACACCCACAACTGAACAATTCTCAATACATAAAATCAAAAAATACCCAAAATATCCTCAGCGATTCAAAATTTTCATTTGCAGCCCTTCCATCACGTCGAGTGCCTTGTCATGCAGCGCAGGATCAAAGCTGCGGCACAGTGCGGCATTGACCGTAATTTCCGCATCCGGCCACAGCGACTGAAGCATGACAGCGTTGGAAATGACGCACATATTGGTCACGACGCCGGTGATCTGAATGTCCTCCACCGCGCCGAGAGCGTCACGCAGGCGCAGCGCGTCCTCCGGAGACATGCCGAACGACTGCTTGCGCACGATATGAATCTGCGAATTCGCGCAGGTTTCACAGCAAAGCTCCTGCGTTTTGCCATACAGTTGTACGCCGAACGATCCGGCCAGACAGTGCGGCACCGGCAGCGCCCGGCCCTCGCGGGTATTCAAATAATCCTCGCCATGGGTGTCAAAGGTGAACAGCACATGGTCGCCCACAGCCAGATATGCCTGCGCCAGATGCGCAATTCCCTCATCGATGCTCTCCGCGCCGGGGAACCCAAGCGCACCCGAGACAAAATCATTCTGATAATCCACAACAACCAGTAACTTTTTCATGGTATCACCCCGTTTCTATCCATATTATAGCACAAGGTTATGGAAAAACACAACTTCCGCACACATCCCTGTAAAAATCCATACGGATATGCTATAATGGCTGTTAGCATACTGCTTTCCCGCAAAACATACACTGAACCAGCACATCTGCGGGGAGGCGGGTTTTATGCGGGAAAAATGGGTCTGTGCGGCATTAATCGCATCTACTGCGGCGCTGCTGGTGTTCGGCGCTGTAATGCGGCCGGACGCAGCCGAGGTATTTGGCCGCGGGGAACGTCTGCCGACGCTGGTCATCGACGCCGGACACGGCGGTTTTGACGGCGGCGCAGTCGGCGCGAACGGCACCTGCGAACAGGACATCAATCTGAGCATTGCGCGCGGCATGCAGGCACTGACTGGTCTGTTTGGCTACCCGACCGTGATGACGCGGCCGGATGAGCAAGCGCTCGATTATGCCGAGGGCCGCAGCGTGCGCGAAAACAAGGTCGCAGACATCAAAGCGCGTGAACGCATCACCAATGAAACCGCAAATCCCGTTTTTCTCAGCATCCACCTCAACAAGTTTGAAGACCCGAAATATTACGGTGCGCAGGTGTTTTATTCCAAAAACCACGCGGACAGTCTGGTTTTGGCCGAAAAAACGCAGGAAGCCCTGATTTCCGGAATTCCAAACGGCAACATCCGCCGCGCAAAACCTGCCGCAGCCGCGATTTACCTGATGAAAAAGCTGGATTGCCCGGCGGTCATCGTCGAGTGCGGCTTTCTGTCCAACCCGGAGGAGGAGCGCAAACTCTGCGACCCGGGCTATCAGAAGCGGCTGGCGCTGTGTATTTTCGCGGGCTATCAGGAATATCTGAATTCCTCGGAAACGGAGTAAAATATGAAACAAAAAATCTTATTTTTATGCGATGACTGCGGGTATGAAAGCCCGAAATGGTACGGAAAATGTCCGTCCTGCGGCGCATGGAACACCATGAAGGAATTCACGGTCAAGCCGGAAACCGCGACGCGCAGCGTGCTGCCGCAGACCTCACGCACGGTATCCCGCCCGGTGCGGATGGATCAGATCGAGATCGGCAGCGAGGAACGTTTCCTGTCCGGTATCGGTGAACTGGACCGCGTGCTGGGCGGCGGCGCGGTGCATGGCTCGTTCGTGCTGGTCGGCGGTGAACCGGGCATCGGCAAATCCACTCTGCTGCTGCAAATGTGTCAGGAAATGTGCAAAAATGCCAAGGTGCTCTATGTGTCCGGTGAGGAATCGCTGCGGCAGATCCGTCTGCGCGCCGGACGGCTCGGCGTGTCTTCGGGCAATCTGTATGTGCTGGCTGAAACCGACATGGAACAGATCATTCAGGAAACCGACGCGCTCGAACCGGATATCCTGATCGTTGACTCCATCCAAACGGTCTACCGCTCGGAGCTTCAATCGGCCCCCGGCGGCACCACCCAGATCAAGGAATGCGCCATGATGCTCATGCAGTACGCCAAGCGGCGCAGCGTGACCATCTTCATCGTCGGTCACGTCAACAAAGAAGGTACGCTCGCCGGACCAAAAATTCTGGAACATATGGTAGACTGTGTGCTGTACTTTGAAGGTGAACAGACCGGCCCCTTCCGCTGTCTGCGCGCGGCAAAAAACCGTTACGGTTCCACGAACGAAATCGGCGTATTCGAGATGAGCGACCGCGGTCTGAACGAAGTGCAGAACCCTTCCGCTGCTATGCTGGCCGGGCATCCAGCCGGAGCGGCGGGCAACTGCATCGCCTGCGTGATGGAGGGTACCCGGCCGCTTCTGGCCGAGGTGCAGGCGCTGGTTGCCAAGACCTCGTTCGGTGTGCCGCGCCGCACGGCAGCCGGTGTGGACTACAACCGTATGGTGCTGCTGCTGGCCATTCTGGAAAAGCGGGCGGGGCTGTTTCTGTCGAACAGCGATGCTTACGTGAACGTAGTCGGCGGTATGCGGCTGGACGAGCCTGCGGTGGATCTGCCAATGGTGCTTGCGCTGGTCAGCAGCTTCCGAGACAAGCCCCTGCCCGAAGGCGTGATGAGCTTCGGCGAAGTTGGTCTGACCGGCGAGCTGCGTGCGGTCAGCTGCGC
>JBJDZO010000076.1:0-18166 GCA_051868095.1 Butyricicoccus sp.
TCGGGCGCTTCGCGCCGTACTTGGAGCGGGCCTGCTTGCGGTTTGCAACGCCCTGAGTATCCAGAGTGCCGCGGATGATGTGGTAACGTACGCCAGGAAGGTCCTTTACACGACCGCCGCGAACCATTACTACCGAGTGCTCCTGCAGGTTGTGGCCGATGCCCGGGATGTAAGCGGAAACTTCCATACCGTTGGTCAGACGAACACGAGCGATCTTACGGAGTGCAGAGTTCGGCTTCTTCGGGGTCATGGTCTTGACGGTGGTGCACACGCCGCGCTTCTGCGGAGCGGACTGCTCGGTCTGCTTCTTCTTCTGAGAGTTGTAGCCAACCTGAAGAGCCGGAGCGGTGGACTTCGCCTTGGAGACCTCACGTCCCTTGCGTACGAGCTGATTAAAAGTAGGCATTCTTTTTCCTCCTTCTTTCAAGATTTGAATTTTTTATGATGAACCGGGAATTCCGGTTATCAGCAGAGACAGATTATTCCGCGAGGACGGTGACAACCGCCGCGCCGACGTCAATCTGGGACGCCTGACCAAGTTCAGCCATGGTAGCGACTTCCTCGACCGGAACATTCATATCACGGCACAGGTCGCAGATCGGACGCAGCACACGCTGCTCGGCATCGAGCGCAATGAAAACGCACGCCGCTTTGCCGTCGCGGATGGCCTTTCTGGACTGCTTGACGCCAACGACCTTTGCCGCCGCCGTTAATTGAGAAAGCATGTTTTTTCCTCCTATACCGCATACGATAATAGTATAACGGCTCTCCCCCACTTGGTCAAGCTTTTTTTCTCGTTTCTCCATTTTATCGAGAATTTTCTGCCTTCGGCATCCAAAACTGTGCACTTTTTCGTGCAGTCCGTTAAAGCGCAAAAGAGGGACGCCGCAGGAAAGGCGTCCCTCTTAGAATGCCCGGTTTTTCCCGGGTTATACCGGACTTCTTCTTTTTTTCGTCCGATGCGCCTTCAGGCCGCTTCCGCAGCAAAAAACAGGGGCACTCCCAAAGGAATGCCCCTGAAAAAATCCGATTTGGAATCAGTCGAGATTTACGGTCTGCTCATAGTGGCCGCTGCGGTAATCCTGCACACCGGAACCAGCCGGAATCAGCTTACCGATGATAACGTTCTCCTTCAGGCCGAGCAGCGGGTCAATCTTGCCCTTGATCGCCGCATCGGTCAGCACGCGGGTGGTCTCCTGGAAGGAAGCCGCGGACAGGAACGATTCGGTAGCCAGCGAAGCCTTGGTGATACCCATGAGGGTCGGGCTGCAAGTCGCAAGCCTGAGATCGGTCTCGCCTGCATCAATGCGCTTCTGCACCTGATTGTTGTAGTCCTCGAACTCGAGCAGGTCGATGACCGAGCCGGGCAGAACAGCCGCGTCGCCTGCGTCCTCTACCTTGACCTTGCGCATCATCTGACGCACGATAACTTCGATATGCTTATCGTTGATATCTACGCCCTGCTGACGGTAAACCTTCTGAACTTCCTTGATCTCGTAGTCGTGTACAGCACGCGGATCCAGAATGCGCAGAATATCATGCGGGTTGAGCGAGCCTTCGTTGAGCTGCTGACCCTGTGCAACGATCTGGCCGTCCTCGACGCGAATGCCGGAAGAAGACGCCAGCTGATAGGTGCGGATATCGCCGTTTTCGGGGTTGGTGATGTTGACGGTCTTGAGCGTGGTACGCTTGGACTCCTCGATGGAAACAACGCCCGGAATCTCGGACAGCGTTGCCGACTTCTTGGGCTTGCGTGCCTCAAACAGTTCTTCAACTCGCGGAAGACCCTGCGTAATATCCGAACCTGCAACGCCGCCGGTATGGAAGGTACGCATGGTCAGCTGGGTGCCCGGCTCACCGATGGACTGTGCCGCGATGATGCCGACTGCTTCGCCCATGCCGCACGGAGCGCCGACCGCCAGGTTCATGCCGTAGCAGTGCGAGCAAACGCCCTTGCGTGCGCGGCATTCCAGAACCGAACGAATCTGCAGACGGGTGATGCCTGCGTTTACGATGCGGTCCGCTTCCGCGTCCTTCATCATGGTGTTCTTGGAAACGAGCACCTCGCCGGTCTGCGGATCAAGCACGTCATCCACCGGATAACGGCCCAGCAGACGCTCACGGAAGCCCTCGATGATCTGGTTGCCTTCCTTGATGTCCTCAACCCAGATACCCTTGGTCGCGCCGCAGTCCTCCTCGCGGATGATGACATCCTGCGATACGTCAACCAGACGGCGGGTCAGGTAACCGGAGTCGGCGGTACGCAGCGCGGTATCGGCCAGACCCTTACGGGCGCCGCGCGCAGAAATGAAGTACTCGAGTACCGACAGACCTTCACGGAAGTTGGACTTGATCGGGATTTCGATGGTCTTACCAGAGGTCGATGCCATCAGGCCGCGCATACCGGCCAGCTGACGAATCTGGTTGATCGAACCACGGGCGCCCGAATCGGCCATCATGTGAATCGGGTTGTAACGCTGCGCCTTCATGTTTTCCTGCAGCTTGCCGGTAACCTTCTTGGTAGTGGATTCCCACTCGGCAACCACCAGACGATAACGCTCGTCGTCGGTGATGAAGCCGCGCTTGTACTTCTTGTCGATCTGCGCGACCTTCTTTTCGGATTCCTGTACCAGACTCTGCTTCTCGTCCGGCACGAGCATGTCGGCAACGGCTACGGTCAGCGCGCCCTTGGTGGAATATTTGTAGCCCATGGCCTTGATCGAGTCAAGAACCTCGGCGGTCTTGTTGAAGTCGTGCACACGGATGCACTTGTCGATGATCTTGCCCAGTTCCTTCTTGCCGCAGGTGAACATGATCTCGAGGTCGAGCTGCTTGGACGGATCGGAGCGGTCTACAAAGCCCAGATCCTGCGGAATACGCTCGTTGAAGATCAGACGGCCCGGGGTTGCGTCCACGATGCCGGAAATGGTCTTGCCGGCAACCGTCTTGGTCATACGAACCTTGATCGGCGCGTGGATGCCGACAATGCCCTGATCGTATGCCATCAGCGCTTCGTCCGGAGACGCGAAAATCTTGCCGGTGCCCGGCTCGGTGTCGCGGTCGATGGTCAGATAGTAGGAACCGAGAACCATATCCTGCGACGGTACGGTAACCGGCTTGCCGTCCTGCGGCTTCAGCAGGTTGTTCGCGGACAGCATGAGCAGTCTTGCCTCGGCCTGTGCCTCGGCGGACAGCGGTACGTGCACCGCCATCTGGTCGCCGTCGAAGTCGGCGTTGAACGCGGTACATACCAGCGGATGCAGACGGATGGCGCGGCCCTCGACAAGCACCGGCTCAAATGCCTGAATGCCCAGACGGTGCAGGGTCGGCGCACGGTTCAGCATAACCGGATGGCCCTTGATGATGTCCTCGAGCACGTCCCAAACCTCGGTCTTGGCGCGCTCGACCATCTTCTTGGCCGACTTGATGTTGGAAGCCAGACCGTCCTCCACCAGACGCTTCATAACGAAGGGCTTGAACAGCTCGAGTGCCATTTCCTTCGGCAGGCCGCACTGGTAGATCTTGAGGTCCGGGCCGACGACGATAACCGAACGGCCGGAGTAGTCAACGCGCTTGCCGAGCAGGTTCTGACGGAAGCGGCCCTGCTTGCCCTTCAGCATGTCGGACAGGCTCTTGAGGGCGCGGTTATTCGGGCCGGTGACCGGACGGCCACGGCGGCCGTTGTCGATCAGAGCGTCTACGGCTTCCTGCAGCATGCGCTTTTCGTTGCGCACGATGATGTCCGGAGCGCCCAGCTCGAGCAGGCGCTTCAGACGGTTGTTGCGGTTGATGACGCGGCGGTACAGGTCGTTCAGGTCGGAGGTCGCAAAGCGGCCGCCGTCGAGCTGTACCATCGGGCGGATTTCCGGCGGAATGACCGGAACCACGTCCATAATCATCCACTCGGGCTTGTTGCCCGACACGCGGAAGGACTCAACAACCTCGAGGCGCTTGATGATGCGCATGCGCTTCTGGCCGGAAGCGTCCTTCAGTTCTGCGCGCAGCTCCTGCGAGAGCTTGTCAAGATCGATTTCCTGAAGCAGCTTCTGAATCGCCTCTGCACCCATCGATGCTTCGAAATCTTCCTCGTACTTTTCGCGCATATCGCGGTACTCGATCTCGGTGAGAATCTGCTTCTTCATCAGCGGGGTATCGCCCGGTTCGGTGACGATATACGCTGCGAAGTACAGCACCTTCTCGAGGACACGCGGAGAAATGTCGAGAATCAGGCCCATACGGGACGGGATGCCCTTAAAGTACCAGATATGCGATACCGGGGCAGCCAGCTCGATGTGGCCCATGCGCTCACGGCGAACCTTGGCGCGGGTGACTTCAACACCGCACTTGTCACAGACCTTGCCCTTGTAGCGCACCTTTTTATATTTACCGCAGTGGCACTCCCAGTCCTTGGTTGGGCCAAAGATACGCTCGCAGAAAAGGCCGTCCTTTTCGGGCTTGAGCGTGCGGTAGTTGATGGTTTCCGGCTTCTTGACCTCACCGTAAGACCACTCGCGGATGAGTTCGGGCGAAGCCAGACCGATTTTAATCGCGTTGAACGTGTTATATCCCATAAACGAAACGTTACTCCTTCCCGTTACATGTCAAAGTCGCCGTCGTCGTAATTGTCCTCGTCCGAGAAGGAGTCGTCGTCCTCCTCGCCGGATTCGCTGTCAAACGCGGACAGATCGAGGTCGCCATCCTCAGCATCGTTGATGCCGAAGCCAGCCGCTGCGAACTCCTCATCGCTACCAACTGCCGGCGCTTCCGCCATCGGGCGGCCGATCTCCTCATCGTCATCGTCATCCGACAGCTCGATGACCTCCATGTTCTCGTCGAGTACCTTGATATCGAGGCACAGCGACTGCAGCTCCTTGACCAGAACCTTGAACGATTCCGGTACGCCCGGCTGCGGTACGTTGTGGCCCTTGACAATGGCCTCGTAGGTCTTGACACGGCCGGTGATATCGTCCGACTTGACGGTCAGGATCTCCTGCAGGGTGTAGGCTGCGCCATATGCCTCGAGGGCCCAAACTTCCATCTCGCCGAAGCGCTGGCCGCCGAACTGCGCCTTGCCGCCCAGAGGCTGCTGGGTAACCAGCGAGTACGGGCCGGTCGAACGGGCATGAATCTTATCGTCAACCAGATGATGCAGCTTGAGGTAATACATATAACCGACGGTAACCGGGTTGTCGAACTTCTCACCGGTGCGTCCATCGTACAGCGTGGACTTACCGTCCGGCGAAACGCCAGCCTTGACCAGAGTTTCCTTGATGTCGTCGAGGGTCGCGCCGTCGAAGACCGGGGTCTCGATCTTCCAGCCGAGCTTCTTGGCCGCAAAGCCAAGGTGTACCTCAAGCACCTGACCGATGTTCATACGGGACGGTACGCCCAGAGGGTTCAGAACGATGTCGAGCGGCGTGCCGTCGGACAGGAAGGGCATATCCTCCTGCGGCAGGATGCGCGAAACGACACCCTTGTTACCATGGCGGCCGGCCATCTTGTCGCCGACAGAAATCTTACGCTTCTGGGCGATGTAAACGCGGACAACCATGTTGACGCCCGGAGACAGCTCGTCGCCGTTCTCACGGGTGAATACCTTGACATCGACAACAATACCGGATTCACCGTGCGGCGCACGCAGAGAGGTGTCACGCACCTCACGTGCCTTCTCGCCGAAGATGGCGCGCAGCAGACGCTCCTCCGCAGTCAGCTCGGTCTCGCCCTTCGGGGTGACCTTGCCGACCAGAATATCGCCGGCGTGTACCTCGGCGCCCACGCGGATGATGCCGCGCTCGTCGAGGTCGCGCAGTGCATCCTCACCGACGTTCGGTACGTCGCGGGTGATCTCTTCCGGCCCGAGCTTGGTGTCACGGGATTCGGATTCGTACTCCTCGATGTGGATGGAGGTGTATACGTCGTCGCGTACCAGACGCTCGTTCAGCAGAACGGCGTCCTCGTAGTTGTAACCTTCCCAGGTCATGAAGCCGATCAGCGCGTTCTTGCCGAGCGCAATCTCGCCCTTATCGGTCGAGGGGCCGTCCGCCAGAACGTCGCCCTTCTTGACGCGCTCGCCCAGATCGACGATCGGACGCATGTTGATGCAGGTCGACTGGTTGGAACGCAGGAACTTGGTCAGGTGATAGGTCTTTTCGGTACCGTTGTCATATAGAACGGACACTTCGCGCGCGGTAGCACGGGTAACGACACCGTCGGTCTCCGCCAGCGGGATGGTGCCCGAGTCAACGGCTGCCTTGTACTCCATACCGGTAGCGACAATCGGCGCCTCGGTCTTGAGCAGCGGCACAGCCTGACGCTGCATGTTCGCGCCCATCAGCGCACGGTTTGCGTCGTCGTGCTCGAGGAACGGAATGAACGCGGTTGCAACCGAAACCATCATACGCGGAGAAACGTCCATCAGGTCAACGTCCTTGCGGTCAACCTCAACGAATTCGTCGCGCATACGGCAGGTGATACGGTCGTTGATCAGGTAACCGTTCTCATCGAGCGGCTCGGTTGCCTGACAGGTGATATACTCGTCCTCAATGTCCGCAGTCATATACTGTACTTCATTGGTTACGCAGCCAGTCGCCTTGTCGATGACACGGTACGGCGCTTCGATGAAGCCGAAGTCGTTGATACGGGCATAGGTTGCGAGGTAGGAAATCAGGCCGATGTTCGGACCTTCCGGGGTCTCAATCGGGCACATACGGCCATAATGCGAATAGTGTACGTCGCGCACTTCCATGGATGCGCGGTCACGGGACAGACCGCCGGGGCCGAGGGCCGACAGACGGCGCTTATGGGTCAGCTCGGCCAGCGGGTTGTTCTGATCCATGAACTGGCTGAGCGGCGAGGAGCCGAAGAACTCCTTGATGGCCGCGGTAACCGGGCGGATGTTGATGAGCGACTGCGGGGTGACGATATCCAGATCCTGAATGGTCATGCGCTCACGGATGACGCGCTCCATGCGGGAAAAGCCGATGCGGAACTGGTTCTGCAGCAGCTCGCCCACGCAGCGCAGGCGGCGGTTGCCCAGGTGGTCAATGTCGTCGGTGGTGCCGAGGCCCACCGTCAGGGTCAGCAGATAGTTGATGGAGGCCAGGATGTCATCCCGGGTGATGTGCTTGGGCACCAGATCCAGGGCCCGCTCCCGGCAGGCTTCCTTGAGCTCGTCCCCGGAGTAGTTCTGCAGCAGCTCCTGGAGCACGCGGAAATCACACCACTCCTGGACGCCCACCTCCTTGGGGTCGAAGTCCACAAAGCGGGACATGTCCACCATGTGGTTGGAGAAGATCTTCACTTCCCGGTCGTCGATGGAGACCGTGGCCTCGTTGACGCCCCGGGCCTGGATCTCCTCGGCCTGCTCCTTGGAGATGACGTCGCCGGGCATGGCCAGGATCTCGCCGGTCAGAGGATCGGCAATGGGCTGGGCCAGGGTCTGGCCCGCCAGCCGCTTGGCCAGCTGCAGCTTCTTGGTGAACTTGTACCGGCCCACGCGGGAGACGTCGTAACGCCGGGCATCGAAGAACAGCGCCTCCAGATAGCTCTCGGCGTTCTCCACCGTGGGAGGCTCGCCGGGACGGAGCTTCTTGTAGATCTCCAGCAGGCTCTCGGCCTTGGTCTTGCAGGGGTCCTTTTCGATGGTGGCCTTCAGGAAGGGGTCCTCACCGAACATCTCCAGCATCTGACCGTCGGATTCCACACCCAGGGCCCGGATCAGGCAGGTGATGGGGAGCTTGCGGTTCTTGTCGATGCGGACGTAGAACACCTTGCTGAGGTCCGTCTCGTACTCCAGCCAGGCGCCCCGGTAAGGGATCACGGTGGCGGTGTACACATGGTTGTCCGCCTTGTCCGCGGTATCCCCGTAGTACATACCGGGGCTGCGGACGATCTGGGAGACAATGACGCGCTCGGCGCCGTTGATGACAAAGGTTCCGCCCTGGGTCATCAGGGGGAAATCGCCCATGAAGATCTCCTGCTCCTTGATCTCGCCGGTCTCCTTGTTGTGCAGACGCATGCGCACCTTGAGCGGGCAGGCATACGTTGCGTCGCGCGCCTTGCACTCCTCTACGCTGTACTTGGGCTCGTCCTCAAGGGTATAATCCAGGAAGGACAGCTCCAGGTTGCCGGTATAGTCGGTGATCGAGGACACATCCTCAAAGACCTCGCGCAGGCCGTCGGTCAGGAACCACTGGTACGATTTCTTCTGCACCTCGATCAGGTTGGGCATCTCGAGAATCTCTTCGATGCGCGCGAAGCTCTTACGTGTGGTTTTGCCGTGCTGTACGTCTTTCACCATCATGTTGAACCCATCACTCCTTTTCAGTATTCCGCAGTTGTTGATACGCCGGGTGGCGTGGTTAAATTCCAAATGTAATGCTTGCTTTTCCGTTCAAACCGTGCTATTATAATGGTAGTTATCCGGAAAAGCAGTTCGATTTCGATAAGCGATTTATTATACCATTTTTCCGGTGTCGAAGTCAAGAACATTTTTCACAAATTGCGCCATTCAGGCGCTTCTTTTTTTGCCTTCCGCGCAAAAATGAAGCCTTCCTCCGTCCAAAGAGGAAGGCTTTTTGTTTGATTTCCGGCAGACAGACAAATCCCCCGGATTTCTCCGGGGGACCGCCTGAAAGATGAGTAAAGGAAAGATATATCATCGCTGTCTTTCCGGGACGAGTGACCACCCCGGAAAGGCACGATTCGCTGAATGTATCAGTCCTGCAGGGCATCGTAGCCGGTCTCGCCGGTACGAACCTTGACAACATCCACAACGTCGTAGATAAAGATCTTGCCGTCGCCGATGTGGCCGGTGTACAGAACCTTCTTTGCCTCGTTGACTACGGTTTCAACCGGGATCGCCGTAACGATGATCTCAACCTTGATCTTAGGCAGCAGGGTAACGTCAACCTCCGCGCCGCGGTAGTACTCAGCGGCACCCTTCTGCTGGCCGAAGCCGACAACATTGGTAACCGTCATACCGGTGACGCCGATGGCGTTCATCGCGTCCTTGAGCGCTTCGATCTTGGACTGCTTTGCAACAATGACAATCTTATGAATATCGGACTTGCTGCCCTCGGTGGAAATCTTGGTTACCGGAATTGCTTCGCCAACCGGAGCCGGTGCAGCAGCCTTGGCAGCCTTTTCGCCAGCCTTGGTGCCCAGCACCTGCGGAATAGCCATGAAGTCGGCATAAGCAGAAGCCAGACCATGCTCGGGCTTGTCGAGGCCCATCAGCTCTTCCTCGCGGGATACGCGCAGGCCAACGGTGTGTTTGATCGCCTGAAATACGATGGTCATCGTGATGGCAACCCAAGCGATAACAGCGACAACGCCGAGCACCTGAATGCCGAAGAAATGGAAGCCGCCGCCGTAGAATACGCCGATCGGATCAACCTCGGTGCCATTGTAGTAAGCGAACAGACCGGTGAGGATGGTACCGAGAGCACCATTGACACCGTGTACGCCAACCGCACCAACCGGGTCGTCGATCTTCAGCTTCTGATCTACAAATTCAATGCCGAATACAACTGCGAAGCCAGCGCAAATACCGATGATGGCAGCACCCGCCGGGGTAACCATATCGCAGCCCGCGGTGATTGCAACCAGACCAGCCAGAGAGCCGTTCAGAGTCATAGAAACGTCAGGCTTCTTATAACGTACCCAAGTCAGGCACATAACGGTAACGGTAGCAACCGCAGCCGCCAGGTTGGTGGTCACGAATACACGCGCTGCAACTTCTGCGCCGTCGCCGGACAGAGCAACCGTCGAGCCGCCGTTGAAACCAAACCAGCAGAACCACAGAATGAAGCAGCCAAGTGCGCCGAGGGTCAGAGAGTGACCGGGAATTGCACGAGCCTTGCCGTCCTTAGTGTACTTGCCGATACGGGGACCGAGGATGGCTGCGCCAACGAGCGCCGCAACACCGCCGACCATATGAACGGCCGTGGAACCCGCGAAGTCATGGAAGCCCAGCTCAGACAGCCAGCCGCCGCCCCAGATCCAGTGGCCGGATACCGGGTAAACGATTGCGGAAATCATCATGGAGTAGATGCAGTAAGACGAGAACTTGGTACGCTCTGCCATCGAACCGGAAACGATGGTCGCAGCAGTCGCACAGAATACCGTCTGGAAAATCAGAGTCGTCCAGTCGTAGCCCTCACCGACCAGGCCGTCGGTGAAGAAATCAAAGCCGCCGAAGAACGGGCTGGCTGTGCCGAACATGATGCCGAAGCCAAGGATCCAGAAAATCGGCGTGCCGAGCGAGAAGTCCATCAGGTTTTTCATGATGATGTTACCTGCGTTCTTCGCGCGGGTGAAGCCGGTCTCGACCATTGCGAAGCCCGCCTGCATGAAGAAGACGAGCGCCGCAGCGATTAGCGTCCAGCCGACATCAACAGATGTCGCAAGGTTGTTGATATCCATTTGTAGAACCCCCTTAAAATGGATGGCGTGCATCCCCGTCCCTTCTCCCGCAGGAGTCGGGACAGAAATACACGCCATTGTGTATGATAAATTTTTTACACACGAAATAAGTAGTGAAGAATGCAGATGCCGCTTATACGTAGAACAGCATGTCGCCGTAGGTCGGGAACGGCCAGTAGTTCTTGCCGACCATCATTTCGAGTTCATCGGCAATCGCACGCGCTGCCTCCATCTTTACGATGACAGCATCGTGGTAGTAGCGTGCCGAAGCCTCAACATCTTCCGGAACGCTGGTCAGAGATGCTTCCAAAGCTGCCTGTGCATCTACCAGCGCCGCGGTCTTTTCGGTCAGAGCCTTGACCATCGCCGCCTCAGCCGGTGCGTCCACACCGATGGACTTCTTGGTTGCAACAGTGCTTGCCAGCTTGCTCGAGTACTCGATGACTGCCGGAACGATCTGCTTGCTCAGCATGTCAATCGCGGTCAGCGCCTCGATGTGGATGGTCTTTGCATATTCCTCAAGGAGAATCTCCTCACGGGACTTCATCTCCACCTCGGTATAAACACCATGGGTGGCAAACAGCTTGACGTTCTTCTCGTCGGTGTAGTGCGGCAGCGCGTCCGGAGTGGACTTGAGGTTCAGCAGGCCGCGCTTCTCCGCCTCAACCGGCCATTCCTCGCCGTAGCCGTTGCCGTTGAAGATGATGCGCTGATGTGCCTTGATCTCACGCTGAATCAGAGCAGCCAGAGCCGCGTCAAAGTCCGAAGCCGCTTCCAACTCATCCGCGAACTGACGCAGTTCCTCAGCAACCGCGGTGTTCAGCATGATGTTCGGGCAAGCGATGTTAAAGGTAGAGCCGAGCATACGGAACTCGAACTTGTTGCCGGTGAAGGCGAACGGAGAGGTACGGTTACGGTCGGTGGTGTCCTTCGGGATCGCCGGCAGAACGGATGCGCCGATGCTCATCATGGTCTTGGCAACATCGGTGTAATCGGTGCCGGATACGATGGAGTCAAGGATGGCTTCCAGCTCCTCGCCGACGAACATGGAAACGATTGCCGGAGGTGCCTCGTTCGCGCCCAGACGGTGGTCGTTGCCTGCGTTTGCAACCGAGATACGGAGCAGATCCTGATACTCGTCAACCGCCTTGACAACCGCGGTCAGGAACAGCAGGAACTGTACATTCGAAGACGGAGTCTTGCCCGGCTCAAGCAGGTTCTCGCCCTTGTCGGTCGAAATCGACCAGTTGTTGTGCTTACCGGAGCCATTGACGCCCTCAAACGGCTTCTCATGCAGCAGGCAGACAAAACCGTGACGGTCGGCAACCTTCTTCATGACCTCCATGGTCAGCTGGTTGTGATCGGTTGCAATGTTGGTGGTGGAGAAGATCGGTGCCATCTCATGCTGGCACGGAGCAACTTCGTTGTGCTCGGTCTTGGAGTAAATGCCGAGCTTCCACAGCTCTTCATCCAGCTCCTCCATGTATGCCTTGACGCGCGGACGGATGGAACCGAAGTAATGGTCTTCCATCTCCTGGCCCTTCGGCGCCTTTGCACCGAACAGGGTGCGGCCGGTCAGGATCAGGTCGGGGCGCTTTGCGTAATCCTTCTTATCGATGAGGAAGTATTCCTGCTCAGGGCCGACGGTGGTGGTGACGCGGTTTACGTCCTTGCCGAACAGCTTCAGTACGCGGCAAGCCTGCTTGCTGATCGCGTCCATGGAGCGCAGCAGCGGGGTCTTCTTATCGAGGATTTCGCCGGTGTACGAGCAGAACGCGGTCGGAATGCACAGGGTATCATCCTTAATAAATGCGTAAGAGGTCGGATCCCAAGCGGTATAGCCGCGAGCCTCGAAGGTGGCGCGCAGACCGCCGGACGGGAAGGACGATGCGTCCGGCTCGCCCTTAATCAGCTCCTTGCCGGAGAACTCCATAATGACCGTACCGTCCGCACAGGGGGAGATGAACGAGTCATGCTTCTCAGCGGTGATGCCGGTCATCGGCTGGAACCAATGGGTGAAATGGGTTGCACCCTTGGAGATGGCCCAGTCCTTCATGGCATTTGCAACCACGTTTGCAATTTCGGGATCCAGCGCGGTGCCCTGGGTGATGGTCTTTTTCAGCGCCTTGAATACATCCTTCGGAAGACGCTCCTTCATGACAGCCTCGTTGAATACCATGCTGCCGAACATTTCAGGTACTTTACTCATTTTTCTGCCTCCTGATGAAATAGATATGATTTGGAATCCGCTCTTATGCGCTAGGGGCGGCCTGCACGATGCAGGCAAAAGAAAAAGGCGCCGCAGGTCAGTTCTCATGACCGCAGCGCCTTTGCTGTTCATGTCGCAAATTATAGGCGCATCCCGCAGGTTTGTCAAGGGGTTTTTCCAGCGAAATTTTCGGTTTCGTGAATCTTTGCCGCAATTTACAAGCGAATGCCCGGCGGACATGCTCTTTTTTATCTATTTTGCAAGAAATCGTTTTTGAACCTGCAAAATGCGTCATTTTTCCTTGACCGCGGCGCATAGATAGGATAAAATACAGTATGAACAAAGGCGTTCACTGTATCGACAAAGTCGGGTTTTCCGGCGTTGTCCATAGAGTGAACGCCTTTTTTTATTTCCCAGAACCTGCAACGATGCTGGTTCCAATACGGACGCGTCGCGCGCCCGGCCCGGCAGCCCCTATCTCCCGCGATATGAGCTGCCGCTGTGATTTCATGAGGAGGAAAAATATATGCTTCTGAAAGAAGGTCAGGTTCGCATCCCTGCCGGCTGCGCCATCTCCGGTATCTTCCATAAAGATGGCAAGCGCGAAAACGGCGAAAACATCATCAAATCCATTACCACCATGCATGACCGCTCCAACGGTCTGGGCGGCGGCTTCGCTGCCTACGGCATCTACCCCGAGTACAAGGATTTCTATGCATTCCATCTGTTCTATGACGACGAGCGCGCCAAGGACGAATGCGAGGAATTCCTGAAGAAGAACTTCGAAATCATCTCCATGGCCAAGATTCCGACCCGCCGTCATCCCCGCATCACCGACGAGCCGATGATCTTCCGCTACTTCCTCCAGCCGCTGCGCACCGTGCTGGAGTTCTCCCAGCTCGACGAGCGTGAATTTGTCGCCCGCCGCGTGATCTACGCCAACAAGAACATCAAGGGCGCATACATCTTCTCGTCCGGCAAGAACGTCGGCGTATTCAAAGCCAACGGCTTCCCGGAGGACGTCGGCGAATACTACATGCTCGAGAACTACGAAGCCTATTCCTGGACCTGCCATGGCCGCTACCCGACCAATACCCCGGGCTGGTGGGGCGGCGCGCATCCGTTTGCGCTGCTCGACACCACGGTTGTCCACAACGGCGAAATCTCGTCCTACGACGCCAACCGCCGCTTCATCGAGATGTTCGGTTACTCGTGCGACCTGCTGACCGACACCGAGGTCATTACCTATATTATTGATTATCTGGGCCGCAAGCTCGGCCTCACCTATTCCGAAATCGCAAACGTCATCGCGGCGCCGTTTTGGTCGACCATCGCCCAGAAGGAGCCGAAGGAGCGTGAGCGCCTGACCTATCTGCGCAATGCCTTTGCATCCCTGATGGTCACCGGCCCGTTCTCCATTCTGGTCGGCTTCGAAGGCGGCCTGATGGCGCTCAATGACCGTCTGAAGCTGCGCTCGATGGTCGTTGGCGAGAAGGACGAAACCGTATACATTGCTTCCGAGGAATGCGCAATCCGCATCGTCGAGCCGAATCTCGACTCCATTCGCGCACCCCGCGGCGGCGAACCGGTCATCGTAACGCTGAATGAGGGAGGCAAGCAGTAATGGCTATTGATTTTCTGTATCCGCAATATGAAGTGGTCCGCAACATGGACCGCTGCATCACCTGCCGCGCCTGCGAACGCCAGTGCGCGAACGAAGTCCATAAATATGACGTCGATTTCGGCTATATGACGAGTGACGAAAGCAAGTGCGTAAACTGCCATCGCTGCGTTTCGCTCTGTCCGACCCGTGCGCTTAAGATCGTCAAGACCGACCATACCTTTAAAGAGAACGCAAACTGGACCGGCAAGGCCATCTCTGAGGTGTACCGTCAGGCTGGTTCGGGCGGCGTGCTGCTCAGCTCGATGGGCAACCCGGAGCCGTACCCGATCTACTGGGACAAGATTCTCATCAACGCTTCGCAGGTTACCAACCCGTCCATTGACCCGCTGCGTGAGCCGATGGAAACCAAGACCTTCCTCGGCAAGAAGCCGGGCAAGATCGAGCGCGACAAGGACGGCAACCTCATCAACAACATGGGTCCGCAGCTCGAACTGAACGTACCGATCATGTTCTCCGCGATGAGCTACGGTTCGATTTCCTACAACGCACACGCATCGCTGGCCCGCGCAGCCGTAGAGCTTGGCACCTATTACAACACCGGTGAAGGCGGCCTGCATCAGGACTTCTACCAGTACGGCCCACACACCATCGTGCAGGTTGCGTCCGGCCGTTTTGGCGTACATAAGGATTATCTCGAAGCGGGCGCTGCCATCGAAATCAAAATGGGCCAGGGCGCCAAGCCCGGCATCGGCGGTCACCTGCCCGGCCTGAAGGTCGGTCCGGACATCTCCAAGACCCGTATGATCCCGGAGGGTACCGACGCCATCTCCCCGGCCCCGCATCATGATATTTACTCCATCGAAGATCTGCGTCAGCTGGTCTTCTCCCTGAAGGAAGCCACCGAATACAAAAAGCCCGTCATGGTCAAGATTGCGGCCGTCCATAACGTTGCCGCCATTGCTTCCGGTATTGCCCGTTCGGGTGCGGACGTCATCTGCATCGACGGTTACCGCGGCGGTACCGGCGCGGCGCCGACCCGTATCCGCGACAGCGTCGGTATCCCGATTGAGCTTGCACTCGCCGCAGTCGATCAGCGTCTGCGTGATGAAGGCATTCGCGATCAGGTTTCTATCGTCGTCGGCGGCTCCATCCGCAACTCGGGCGACCTGCTGAAGGCCATTGCGCTCGGCGCGGACGCCTGCTACATCGCTACCTCTGCCCTGCTCGCGCTGGGCTGCCATCTGTGCCGCACCTGCCAGGCCGGCAAGTGCAACTGGGGCATTGCCACCCAGCGTCCCGACCTCGTCAAGCGCCTGAATCCGGACATCGGCTACAAGCGTCTGGTCAACCTCGTCACCGCATGGGATCACGAGCTGAAGGAAATGATGGGCGGCATGGGCATCAACTCCATCGAAGCCCTGCGCGGCAACCGTCTGATGCTGCGCGGCCTGGGCCTGAACGAGAAGGAACTCCAGATTCTCGGCATCAAGCACGCGGGCGAATAATTCGAGTTAGGAGTTAGGAAGTAGGAAGTAGGAGTTTTGGTATCCGGCTGTGCCGGATCATAAAAACCGCGCTTTGCGCGCTCCTCCCCTCCTCACTCCTCACTCCTCCCTCCTCACTTTATATAAAAGGGAAGGTATTTTCATGAAACGTGTTTACGTCAACGAAAAGTGGTGCCTTGGGTGCCATCTGTGCGAATACTACTGCGCGTTTGCCAACTCGGGCAAGTCCTCGATGGTTAAGGCGCTGAAAGATCATAAAATCGCGCCCCGCATCAAGATTGAGGAGCGCAACAACATCTCCTTCGCGGTATCCTGCCGCCACTGTGAGGATCCGCTGTGCGTCAAGGGCTGTATCTCGGGCGCGCTGACCATCGTGGACGGCGCAGTGCACATCGATTCCGATAAGTGCGTGGGCTGCTGCACCTGCATCCTGTCCTGCCCCTATGGCGCACTGAGCCATTCGACGCAGGGCGCGATCCAGAAATGCGAACTGTGCCAGAAAAATGAGTTTGGCCAGCCAATGTGCGTACAGGGCTGCCCGAACAAGGCCATCGTCTACGAGGAGAGGTGAACAGAATGAATTACGTCATCATCGGCAACGGCACCGCGGCAACCGGCGTCATCGAAGGCATCCGCGTAGTCGATAAAGAAAGCCCCATCACCCTGATTTCCTCGGAACCGTATCCGGTTTACGGTCGTCCGCTGATCTCTTACCTGCTGCTCGGCAAGACCACCGAGGAAAAAATGCTTCATTACCGTCCGGAGGACTTCTATCAGAAGAACGGCGTCACCCCCATGCTGGGTAAGACGGTAACCGCAGTCGATTCCGCGGCCAAGACGGTTACGGTGGACGACGGCACGGTTGTTTCTTATGACAAGCTGTGCTTTGCGACCGGTTCGCGTCCGTTCGTTCCCCCGATGGAGGGTCTGGATCAGGTCGAAAACCAGACCAGCTTCATGACGCTCGACGACGCCAAGAAGCTCGACCAAATGCTCGGCGAGGACAAGACCAAGCGTGTGCTGATCGTCGGCGCGGGCCTGATCGGTCTCAAATGCGCCGAGGGTATCATTAACCGCGCGAAGTCCATTCTGGTGATCGATATGGCGCCGCGCATCCTGCCGAATGTTATGCTTGAGCATCCGGGTGCAATCATCCAGAAGCACATCGAAAAGCAGGGCGTTTCGTTCCGTCTGAACGATTCGGTTGCCAAGTTCACCTCCCCGACGAGCGCTGCGCTCAAGAGCGGTGAGGATGTCGAATTTGATATTCTGGTTGTTGCGGTCGGCGTGCGTCCGAACACCGGTCTGGCCGAAATGGCTGGCTGTGAGGTGAACCGCGGCATTCTTCTCGACGACCACATGCAGACCACTGTGCCCGACATCTACGCGGCCGGTGACTGCACGGTTTCCCACGATATTTCCTGTGACGTGAACCGCATTCTTGCCATCCTGCCGAACGCCTATATGCAGGGCGAAACCGCCGGCATGAACATGGCAGGCGGCGACCGTGTCTTTGACAAGTCCATCCCGATGAACGCTTCGGGCTTCATGGGTCTGCATATGATTACCGCCGGTTCCTACGACGGCGAGCAGTACCTCGACGAGACCAACGACAGCTACAAGCTGCTCGTCACGAAGGACGATCATCTGGTCGGCTTCATCCTGCTCGGCGACGTCGATCGCGCAGGTATCTACACCTCGCTCATCCGCGAGCGTACCCCGCTCTCGTCCATCGACTTTGAACTGATCCGTGAGAAGCCGCAGCTCATGGCCTTCTCGCAGACCGAGCGCGCGAAAAAACTGGGAGGTGTACACGCATGGTAATCACGGCAAATACGACATACTATAAGCAGCTCAACGAGCAGATCCGTGCCTGCACGGACTCCGAGATCACCGTTAAGGAAATTTACGGCCAGCGCTACCTTGGCTGCGGCACGTCCGGCAAGACCTTCAATCTGTACGGCACCCCGGGCAACGGCCTCGGCCAGTATAACAACGGCTCGACCATCGAAGTGTTCGGCAACTGTCAGGAAGCAGTTGGCGACACCATGAACGACGGCGATATCATCATCCACGGCAACTGCGGCGACGCCTGCGGTTACGGCATGCGCGGCGGACGCATCTTCATCGAAGGCGACATTGGCTACCGCGCAGGCATTCACATGAAGGCCTACATGGACAAAAGCCCGGTGCTTGTCATCGGCGGCAAGGCCGGCTCCTTCCTCGGCGAGTATCAGGCCGGCGGTCTGATTATCGTGCTGGGCAAGGGCGCGAACGGCGCGTATCCGGTCAGCTTCTTCTGCGGCACCGGTATGCACGGCGGCAAGATCGTACTGCGCTGCGACGAAGCGCCGAGCGGCCTGCCCCGTCAGGTATTGGTCAGCGAGATGTCTGACGCGGACA
>JBJDZO010000077.1:0-4123 GCA_051868095.1 Butyricicoccus sp.
GAGCTTGCGCACACGGAACTGCTTTTCCTTGTACATGTCGCAGAAAGTACACTTATTGTGGCTGCATCCGATCGTGACCTGTACAATCAGGCTGTATGCTTCAGACGGCGGACGAAATACGCGGCCTTCATAATGAATCATGGCAGGGGGTTCCTTTCTTTTGTAAAACTGGTTGCAGAGACAGAAAAAGCGCCCGGGCAGCCCGAGGGCCGCAAAAGCACTTTTTCCGGCGTCATGGCCCCGGGGAGGGGCGTTTGTGTTTACTCAGCGGGCGTCTCTTCGGTCTCGACGTCCTCAATCGGCTCGTCATCGGCCTCTTCCTCGTCGCCGAGGTCATCCTCCTGCGCGTCTTCGGGGAGGTCTTCCTCTTCTTCGGGTTCCGCTTCCACGTCCGCGACCGGAGTTTCCACTGCCGCACACTCCTCGGCGCACGAGCAGTCTGCGCAGCCTTCGCCCTCGCACTCGTTCATGAGGTCGTCCAGTTCGTTCATGGCCTTCAGTTCGGCCTCGTGGTAAACCTCTTCGCGCTTTTTCTTCTTGAGCAGCGCGATGGCAGTCGCACCTGCGCCGGCAGCGGCACCCGCCAGCACCAGACCCAGACCGATTTTGGTCTTCTTAGAATCCTTTTTCATATTTTCACCTCATTACGGGCAGAATTTCACTTATTTTCTGCTTTTACTTTAACACAGATGATAACTTTTGTCAATGCGAAGGAAGGGATCCCACACACAGACAGGATATGTTATTTGCCGAGTTCGTATGCGCGCGCGATGCATTTGTCGCTCGCCTCGGCCAGCATGCCGGCCAGATCGCGCTCTTCGAGCACCTTAATGGCTTCGATGGTTGTGCCGCCCGGTGAGCAGACCTGACGAATCAGTTCATCCGGCGTTTTTTCGCCTGCGAGCAGCATTTTTGCCGAGCCGATCAGCGTCTGACAAAACAGCTTCATCGCGTCATCATATGCGATGCCGTGCGCCTCGGCGCTCTTCACCATGCCCGTGGCAAACGCATAGATATACGCCGGAGCCGAACCTGCGTAGGGAATCACTTCGTTGAGCATGTTTTCCTCGTCAAAGGTCACCGTGACGCCCATGGTGTCAAACAGTGCGCGCACCCGGGCAAGCTGTTCGTCCGACGCGGCCGCGTTTTTCACGAGCTGGGTCGCGCCTTCCCCGAGCATGAGCGGGGTGTTGGGCATGACACGGATGATCGGGCAGTCTGCGCCAAGCGCAGCTTCCATTTTGGCGAAGGTAACGCCTGCGGCAACCGAAACTACCAGCGGACGGCAGGCCTTTGCGGTTTCGGCCAGATTGTCCAGCACCTCGGGGAAGGTCTGCGGCTTGACCGAAAGCAGCACCATATCGCTTGCGGCATACAGCGCCGTGTAGTCGTCGGTCACGGAAAAGCCCGCGGCTTCATTCGCGGTGCGCTTGTCCGGATTGCGGTTAAAGAGCAGAATGTCGGAGGCCGGCACGCCGGTTGCGGCCAGCCCGCGGGCGATTGCCATGCCCATGTTGCCGGCGCCGATAACGCCGAGCTGATAACGTTTCAAAGGAAAGACCTCGCTTTCATGCGATGAGAATAGATACCCTATTATACTACACAGCGCCGGGGTTCCGCAATGCACCGCGCAAAAATAGGATTCACCGGAAAAATACGGTTTTTTGCGCTTGACTCTGGACGACGGTGTGCTAAAATGGTCATAATTATTCGGGAGAGGGAGAGATTGTTTGTGAATCGGACGAAAATTCACGTAGGTCTGCGCACGATCAAGACCGCGCTTGCCGTCACGCTTGCGCTGCTTGCGGCCCGGCTGCTTGGGTCGGCCATGCCGATTTTTTCGGCCATCGGTGCCATCAGTGCCATGAGCCGCACGTTGGGCGATGCGCTGACCGCCTGCCTGACCCAGCTCACCGGCTGCGTCATCGGCTGCACGGTCGGGTGTCTGTTTCTGCTGATATTCCCGGCCACGCCGCCGGTCCTCATCGGTCTTGGCATTGTGTTTGTGATCCTGCTCGGACTGCGCCTGCATGCGGAAAACGCGGTTCCTCTGTCGTGCATCGTGTTTGTCTCCATCTGTCTGTACGAGGCCGGAAGCCCGTTTTTCTATTCGGCGGCGCGGTTTGCCGATACCTCAGTCGGTCTGGTGATTGCGCTTGCGGTCAATATGCTCATCAAACCCTACAACAACCGCCGCATGATTGCCGACATGCTGACCCATTTTGTGCAGGCGTTTCCCGATTATCTGCGCGAGCGGGTCATTCTGGGGCATTATCCTGATTTGACGCCGCTGCGGCGCAGTTTGCGCCGTTTGGATGAAGAGCTTGATATTTATGAGCGCCAAACCTACCCAAACAAAAAGGTGCGTCATGAGGTCGGAATTTATCTGCGCGGCTGTCAGCAGCTCGCCGAGCGCATGTACGACGAAATAAACGCGCTGTGCATGATGGATTCACCGGGCGCACCGGACACAACACACATCGAGCGGCTGAAAGCCTTCGGCGTAGAAGCGCCGGACGGAACGGCGTGTGCACCGGAGGAGCGCAGGGATGAGGATATCGTGCTCAGCTATCATCTGGACAATCTGCTGAACGCATTTGAGTACCTGCGCGCGCTCAACGAAGCGCCGGACGCCGAAGTGATCCGGAAATAAAGGGTCAGACAGATAAAAAAACAACCCGGAAAAACTTTGTTCCCGGCGGCCGGTCAGGAGATGATACAAAGTCGTTGTTATTTTGGTCAACTTTTGGTATAATGAACACAATAAAAAATACTAAGAGGGAAGACCATGAAAATGAAAAAATGGGTGACCGCTGCGCCTGACCTTGAGGCCGCACGATCCCTTTCGGAAGCCTGCGGGTTTTCGCCGCTGGCTGCGGTTGCGTTGTGTGCGCGCGGTGTGGACACGCCCGAAAAGGCACAGGCCTTTCTGGCGACCGGCGCCGAAGGTTTGCATGACCCGATGCGTCTGCGCGACATGGACAAAGCGGTGGCCGCCATCCGCGAAGCCATCCGCGAAAAGCAGAAAATCATCGTATTCGGGGATTACGATGTGGATGGCATCACCTCCACCTGCGTGCTGCTGCGCTATCTGCGCAGCCTCGGCGCGGACGCCGATTACTACATCCCTAACCGCCTGAGCGAAGGCTACGGCCTGTCGTGCGCAGCGATGGACGCGCTCTACGAACAGGGCGTGCGGCTGATCGTTACGGTGGACTCGGGCGTGACTGCGTTCGAGGAAACCGCTTACGCCAAAAAACTCGGCATCCGCATGGTCATCACCGACCACCACGAATGCCGCGAAGAACTGCCCGAAGCCGAAGCCATCGTCAATCCGCGCCGCAGCGACTGCGATTACCCGTTCACCGAGCTGGCGGGCGTGGGCGTGGCGTTCAAACTGATCTGTGCTCTGGCCGGACCGGACAACCTCGGGCAGGTGCTCGACAAATACGCCGATCTCGTTGCGCTCGGCACGGTCGCGGACGTCATGCCCATCGTAGGCGAAAACCGCGTCATCGTTGCTGAGGGTCTGCGCCGTCTGGCCACGACCGAAAACCTCGGGCTGGAAATGCTGCTGCGGGAATCTGGGCAGAAATCACGCCGCCTGACCTCATCGGTCATCAGCTTCATCCTCGCACCGCGCATCAACGCGGCTGGGCGTATGGGCAACACCGAACAGGCCGTGGAATTGTTCCTGACCGACGACCCGGTGCGTGCGCAGGAGCTGGCCGCCCAACTCTGCGAGCAGAACAAGGAACGGCAGGCCGCGGAAAATGAAATTTTGCAGCAGGCGCTTGCCGCACTGCGCAAGGAATACAACCCGCTCGAGGATAAAATGATCGTTCTTGCGGGTGAGGATTGGCACCATGGCGTGATTGGCATCGTGGCCTCGCGCATCTGCGACCGCTATGCCTGCCCGACCGTTCTGATTGCTGTGGACGGCGACATCGGCAAAGGCTCGGGCCGCTCGATGGCAGGATTTAATCTGTTTGAAGCGCTGTCCGACAGCGCCGACCTGCTGGATAAATTCGGCGGGCATGAACTGGCCGCCGGTCTGACCATCCAAAAGAGCAACATTGACGAATTCAAAACGCGCATGCTGTCTTATGCGGACACGTATATC
>JBJDZO010000078.1:0-4115 GCA_051868095.1 Butyricicoccus sp.
AGTTTTTCACCAGCTTTAACCCGTTTTCAAGCAGCCCGTATTTTTCTCTCGGCATATTCGCCATTCCGGTGACCGTTATCTGGATTGTCGGTATCACAAACGCGGTCAACCTCATCGACGGTCTGGACGGCCTTGCGGTCGGCGTGTCGTCGATTGCGGCGCTGACCATGCTCGCGGTTGGCCTGCTCAATTATGAAATCGGCGTTGCCATCGTCATGGCCTGCCTGACCGGCGCATGCCTCGGCTTTATGCCGTACAACTTCAATCCGGCCGAGATTTTCATGGGCGATACCGGTTCGACCTTCCTCGGCTATATGCTGGCGACCATGTCGATCAGCGGCTTTTTCAAGTTCTACGCCGTGATTTCGTTTGCGGTGCCGCTGCTGATTCTGGGCCTGCCGATTTTTGATACCTTTACGGCGATTACCCGTCGTGTGCTCGAAGGCCGCAGCCCGATGAGCCCCGACCGCGGCCATGTGCATCATCGTTTGGTGGACATGGGCTTCAGCGTCAAGCAGGCCGTGGCGATTCTGTACGCGATCAGTGGTACGCTCGGTCTGGCGTCGGTGGTTCTGACAACCAGCGGCGAGGCCAAGGCCATGCTGCTGCTGCTTGCAGCCATTCTGGCGATTGCGGTTGGCGGTTGGATGATCGTTGCACGCCGCCGCATGTCCCGCGACCATGTCGAGCATATTTTAAGTGAAATCAGTACAAAACCGGAGGAAAAATCCGCTTCCGGAGAGGAGGAATCCACCGATGGAAAAGATTAAGGTTATGACCGTGTTCGGCACCCGCCCGGAGGCCATCAAGATGGCGCCGCTGGTGCGTGCGCTTGAGCACTGCGAAAACACCGAAAGCATTGTCTGTGTAACTGCGCAGCATCGCCAGATGCTCGATCAGGTGCTGGAGATTTTCCGGATTCAGCCCGATTACGACCTCGATATCATGGAGCCGCGCCAGACGCTGGCGACCATCACCGAAAAGTCACTGCGCGGTCTGGATAGCGTGCTTGAGGAGGCCAAACCGGATATTGTCCTCGTGCACGGCGACACTTCGACTACTTTTGCGGGTGCGCTCGCGGCGTTTTATCATAAAATCCCGGTCGGCCATGTGGAAGCCGGCCTGCGCACCTTTGACAAATATTCCCCCTTCCCGGAGGAGATGAACCGCAAGCTGACGGGTCAGATTGCCAGCCTGCACTTTGCGCCGACCGTTCGCAACCACGACAACCTCGCAGCCGAAGGCATTACCGACGGCGTGTTCATCTGCGGCAACACGGTTGTTGATGCAATCGGCCTGACTGTTCGGGATGATTTCGAATTCCGTGACCCGGAACTGAAAACCCTCGACTTCGAGAACAACCGCGTGGTGCTCGTTACCGCGCACCGCCGCGAGAACTATGGTGAGCCGATGGAAAACATCTGCCGCGCCATTGCGCGTTTGTCGGAGAAATACCCGGACGTACACTTTGTCTATCCGGTGCATCTCAGCCCCTACGTGCGCGAAACCGCGGAAAAGTTTCTCGGCGGCAACGATCGCATCCACCTCATCGCGCCGCTTGCGGTCGATGAGATGCACAACCTCATGGCGCGCTGCTATCTGGTCATGACCGATTCGGGCGGCCTGCAGGAGGAAGCGCCCGGCCTTGGTAAGCCGGTGCTCGTGCTGCGCCGTGAGACCGAACGCCCGGAAGCCATCGAAGCGGGCACGGTCAAGCTGGCAGGCGTGGACGAGGAGCAGATTTTCACGATGGCGTGTGAGCTGTTCGACCGTCCGGAAGCCTATCAGGCCATGGCGCACGCAGTCAATCCCTATGGCGATGGCAAAACCTCGCAGCGCATCGTACAGGCGATTGAACAATATTTTGGCCGCCGGGACGACGCGCCCGCGCCGTTTGCCCCGTAAGAAACCAAAAGGAGGGCGCGCATGAAGCTTACAACACCGCTCGTCGCCTCGATGGGCGCGCTGCTGCTGGTCGGCGCGCTCTTTTTGAGCCTGTTTTTGTCCTCGGCGCCGTACCGGCCCGGGGATGTTGTGACACCGTCCGAAGCCACGGAAATCTCGACTTCCGCGGAGATTGCGGGACGAAATCTGGAAATTGTGGGCGGTGTGACGATTGACGCGGAAAACGTACAGCGCGTGATTGCCACCCTGTCCCGCATGGAAAGCTATACCGCGACTGTCACCAGCCGTTTGTATTACGGCGAGACTTCGGGCGTGCGCACCTGCCGCCAGATGGTGAAAAACGGTGCGTATCGCGTGGATACCCTGACTGCATCCGGAGCAGTCGATTACACCGAACTGCTGTATGAGGGCGTATATTATGCGTGGCGCAGCGGCGCGGACACTTGGTATCAGGGCGTACAGGGTGATTTCACGACCGATCAGAGCGCGATGCTGCCCACCTATGAAACGGTGATCGATCTGCCAGCCGAGCAGGTGACAGGCGGTGCGCTCATTGAGGAAAACGGCGAGCAGCTGCTGACCGTGGATACCCGGGACGGGGAAAGCGTCGGGGTATACAAGGTTTCGGTGCAAACCGGGCTGCTGCGTGCGGCTTCGTTTTCTGAAAGTGGGAAAATGATCCGCTCGGTTGAGGTCACGCTAAGCGCCGAAGAGCCGGCCGACATGCTGTTTGTGCTGCCCGGCCAGACCGTGCCGGTATATGGCACAGCAGAACCATAAAAATTGGAGTGTTTTTTCATTCATGGAGAATTATTTGGGAATTTCTGAGCAGGCGTATGCGCTTGGCCGCGAGGCGGAACGTAAAATTGCGCCGTATTTTGCCCGACTGGAAGAAATCTGCGACCGCAATACCGAAAAGGTGCTGGCCGCGTTCCGCCGTCACCGCGTTTCGGATACCATGTTCGCGGGTACGACCGGCTATGGGTACGACGATCAGGGCCGCGACACGCTGGACAAGATTTACGCCGATCTTTTCGGCGCGGAAGCCGGTCTGGTGCGCATCGGCTTTGTCAACGGCACGCATACGCTGTCCTGCGCGATGTTTTCGGCGGTTAAGACCGGCGACGTGGTGCTGAGCGTCACAAGCGAGCCGTATGACACCCTGATGAACACGATTACGGGTGATTGTCCGGGCAGCATGAAGTGCTATGGCATTGGCTACCGGCAGGTCGATTTGAAGGACGGCTTGCCCGATCTGCCCGCCATCGAGCAGGCTGCGGCCGACCCGGCCATCAAGCTGGTATTTATCCAGCGTTCGCGCGGCTACGCGGTGCGCCAGACGCTGTCCTGCGAGCAGATCGGGGAGATCTGTCAGGTGGTGAAAAAGGTCAACCCGGGCGCGGCGATTCTGGTCGATAACTGCTACGGCGAGTTTACCGAGACCATCGAGCCGACCCAGGTAGGCGCCGATCTGTGCGCGGGTTCGCTGATTAAGAACCCGGGCGGCGGCCTCGCTCCTACGGGCGGATACATTGTCGGCCGCGCCGATTTGATTGAAAATGCCTCCTATCGTATGACCGCGCCCGGCATCGGCGGCGAATGCGGCTGCACGATGGGGCAGAATCGTCTGCTGTATCAGGGGTTGTTCCTTGCGCCGCATGTGACCATGCAGGCCATCAAAACGGCGGTATTCTGTGCGCAGGTCATGCAGGATCTGGGCTTTGCGGTCGATCCGCTGCCCGAGACCCCGCGCCACGATATCATCCAGACCATCGCCTTCGGCGCGCCCGAACCGCTGCGTCGTTTCTGCGAGGGCATTCAGTCGGGTGCTCCGGTGGATTCCTACGTGACGCCTGAGCCGTGGGCGATGCCGGGCTACGATGACCCGGTGATCATGGCGGCGGGTGCGTTCGTACAGGGCGCGTCGATTGAGCTGTCGGCGGATGCGCCAATGCGTGAGCCGTATGTCTGCTACATGCAGGGCGGCCTGACCTATTCTTCCGGCAAGGCAGGAATTTTGCTTGCGGCTGAAAAGCTCATAAAGGAACTGAATCTGTAACGTAAAAACACCGTTCTTCCGAACGGTGTTTTTTTGCATAGAAAAGCGGCGAAAGATGCGCGTTATAGCCGAAGAAATGGTTTAATTTCGGTTATTCGCCGTGGACAGGCCGAGCCTCACGAACATGGCGTTGCGGCGGGCTGCGATATTC
>JBJDZO010000079.1:0-4054 GCA_051868095.1 Butyricicoccus sp.
TCTGCTGCTCGGCTACGTAGTCTATACCCTGCCGATTGCCTTCCTGCTGCTGTCGAACACGATGCGCTACATCGACAAGCGCTTTATCACGGTCTCCCGCCTGATGGGGGATAAGCCCTTCCGCACCTTTCTGGTCACGACCGTGCGCCCGATGGTCGGCGCGCTCGGCGCGGCGTTCGTGCAGGCGTTTTTCCTGTGCTTCACCGATTACGGCATTCCGGCGTCGGTCGGCGGCCAGTACAAGGTCGTTGCAACCGAGCTGTACAACCAGATGCTCGGCGCGCTGCCATCGTTTGAAAACGGCGCGGTGGTCGCTATGATGATGCTGCTCCCGTCCATCGCCAGCATTGTGCTGCTGCAGGTGCTCGAGCGCTACAACTTCCGCTACAATCAGGTATCCGACCTCGAGCCACGCAAAAACATCCTGCGCGATACCCTGCTTGGCGCGGGCAGCCTCGCGGTGCTTTGTGTGGTGCTGTCGCTGTTCCTCGTGATCTTCCTCGTGCCATTCGTCAAGATGTGGCCCTATCAGCTCACCTTTACAACCGAGCATATCACGGCAATCTTCCAGTCGCCTGAGCTGTCGAGGGTTTACACCAATTCGCTGCTCGTTGCGGTGCTGACCGCGGTGATCGGTTCGCTGGTCGCTTACGGCGCGGCGCTCGTCACCACGCGCAGCAGCCTGCCCGACAAGCTGAAAGGCGTTATTGACGCGGCCGCGCTCGTCATCAACACCATTCCGGGCATGGTGCTCGGTATTGCGTTCCTGTTCACGTTCACCGGCACGTCGCTGCACAACTCGATTGCCATTGTGGTGATCTGCAACATTATCCACTTCTTTTCCACCCCGTATCTGCTCATGAAAAACTCGCTGAGCAAGCTCAGCCCGTCGTGGGAAACCACGGCCATGCTGATGGGCGACAGCTGGATCAAAACCATCCTGCGCGTAGTCACCCCGAACGCGGGCGCGGCGCTGCTCGAAATGTTCGAGTATTACTTCATCAACGCCATGGTCACGGTCAGCGCGGTCATTTTCCTGTGCGGTGCGCGCACCATGGTCATCACGGCCAAAATCAAGGAACTCCAGTACATGGCCAAGTTTGATCAAATCTTTGCCCTGTCGCTGCTGATTCTGGCAACCAACCTCATTGCAAAGGGTCTGTGCCGCCTGCTGGCACACCGAAAATCAAAAGTCGGCGCATGTGCGCTGCTTATAAACAAACGGAAACATAAGGAGAAAACATCCCATGCAGCATTCTAATTACTTTCGCAGACTGACCGCGCTGGCCCTTTCCGGCGCACTTTCCCTGTCCCTGCTCGCCGGCTGCGGCGGCGGTGCGGACACCGGCACCAGCGCGGACGGCGCAGCTTCCGGCGGCGCGGCCGCTTCGGACGAGCAGGTGATTCTGTACACCAACGCGGACGACGAAGCGATTGCCGCCATGCAGAACGCACTCGACGCAAACGGCTTTGAAGGCCAGTATATGGTGCAGGTATTCGGTACCTCGGAACTGGGCGGCAAGCTGCTCGCTGAAGGCGCGAACATCGAAGCCGATCTCGTCACCATGAGCTCGTACTATCTGGATTCGGCGCAGGCGCAGAACAACATGTTCCTCGACCTGACCTTTGAGCCGAAGACCTTGGAGGAGTTCCCCTCCTTCTACTCCCCGATCACCGCGCAGGAAGGCGCCATCATCGTCAACACCGAGGTACTGGCCGAAAACAATCTGCCGATGCCGACCTGTCTGAAGGATCTGGCCAACCCGGTGTATCAGGACATGATTTCGGTGACCGACATCAACAGCTCGTCCACCGCATGGCTGCTCGTACAGGCGATTGTAGACGCTTACGGCACCGGCGATGAGGGCAAGGAAGTCCTGACCGGTATCTTTAAGAACGCCGGCCCGCACATCGAATCCTCCGGTTCTGCACCGCTCAAGAAGTGCCGTGCCGGTGAGGTTGCGGTTGGCTTCGGCCTGCGTCATCAGGCAGTTGCCGATAAGGAAGAAGGCCTGCCGATTGACTATGTGGACCCGACCGAGGGCAACTTCCGTCTGACCGAGTCGGTCGCGGTCGTCAATAAAGGCGATAAGACCAACGCCAAGGCCATGGAAATGGCACAGTGCATCATTGAAAACGCACGTGCGGAACTGATTCAGACCTACCCGAACGCCCTGTATGAGGGCGAAGAAGCCACCTCGGCCACCAAGTCCGCTTATCCGAAGGTATTCCCGGAAAAGCTGACCGTTGAACTGCTGAAGGAGCATACCGCATTCTCTGACGCATGCAAGCAGGCCGCACAGGGCTGATTCTCTGTCAATCTCTCTTCTATCCCGGGCGATGCTGGAAAGCAGTCTCCCGATGTCCCGGCGGGAAACTCCTCCCCGCCGGGCATTCCTCTATTCGATCAAAAATGGAAAGGAAAGCATACCAATGCCAAATTATAAACTGCTTACCCCCGGCCCGCTGACCACTACGGACACGGTCAAGCGCGAAATGCTGTTTGACCACTGCACTTGGGATGACGATTACAAGCAGATCACCCAGCGCATCCGCCGCGGGCTGGTACGGCTTGCCGAAGCCGATGAGAGCGAATATACGGCCGTGCTGATGCAGGGCAGCGGCACATTCGGCGTGGAATCGGTGCTGACCTCGGCGGTTGGCCCGGAGGATAAAGTGCTCATTTGCTCGAATGGCGCATACGGTGCGCGTATGGTCGAGATCGCCAAGCACGCCGGGCTGAATTTTGTTCATTATGTTGAGCGATATGACCGTTCGCCCGAACCGGCGCGTGTAGCTGCATATCTGCGTGATGATCGGTCGATCACCCACGTATCCATGGTGCACAGCGAGACCACGAGCGGCATTCTGAACGACATCGAAGGTGTAACGCACATCGTCAAAAAAGCCGGACGCACCATGATCGTGGACGCGATGAGTTCATTCGGCGGCGTGCCGATGAATCTGCCCGAGATCGGCGTGGATTTCCTGATTTCGAGCGCGAACAAGTGCATTCAGGGCGTGCCCGGGTTCTCGTTCATACTTGCCCGCCGCGACGCGCTCGCAAAATGCAAGGGACAGGCGCGCAGCCTGTCGCTCGACCTGTACGACCAGTGGGCCGGACAGGAAAAGGACGGCAAATGGCGATTTACTTCCCCGACCCATGTCGTGCTGGCGTTTGCCAAAGCTATGGAGGAATTGGAAGCCGAGGGCGGCATTCCGGCCCGTCATAAGCGCTACGCCGAAAATAACCGCCTGCTTGTTACCGGCATGCGTGCGCTGGGCTTTCCGACCTACATCGACGACGAATGGCAGGGGCCGATTATCACAACCTTTTTCTACCCCGAAGGCAAGCACATTGACTTCCCGGATTTCTATGCCTATATCAAGGCGCGCGGCTACGCGATCTATCCGGGCAAGGTGACCGACGCCGAGACCTTCCGCATCGGCACCATTGGGGAAATCTATCCGGAAGACATCGAAAAGGTTCTTTCCATCATCGCGGACTACATGAAGGAGCGTGTCTAATATGGCAAAAATTGAAGCAGTCATTCTGGACTGGGCAGGTACAACGGTCGATTATGGTTCGTTTGCCCCAGTGCGTGCGTTTCAGGAGGTGTTCCGGCAATATGGCTTGGAGCCGACCATGGAGGAAACACGTGCGCCGATGGGCATGCTGAAAATCGATCACATCCGCACGATGCTGCAAATGCCGCGTCTGACCGCCGAATGGAAGCGTGTGCATGGCCGTCTGTTCACCGAGCGGGATGTACAGGCCATGCACGATATCTTTGCAGCCAAACTGATGACCATTCTGCATGAATTCGCAGCGCCCAAGCCGTATGTATTGGATACAGTGGCACAACTGCGTTCGCAGGGCTGTAAAATCGGCTCGACTACCGGTTATACCGACGCAATGATGTCGATTGTAGTGCCCAAAGCCGCGGAGCAGGGCTATGCGCCCGATTGTTGGTTCAGCCCGGATTCCACGAACGGCAAGGGCCGTCCGTACCCGTACATGATTTTCCGGAATCTGATGGCGCTCGGGGTCTCG
>JBJDZO010000080.1:0-4053 GCA_051868095.1 Butyricicoccus sp.
CGGGTGTGGAGGATGCGGCTCCGGCAGCAGAAAGCGAATCGAAGGAAGAACAGTAAATCGAAATGGCATGGCCGTTGGCTGTGCCATTTTTTCTATCCGGTGGACGGGGGAATGAACGCATGATCCGAAAATTTCAGGAAAGCGATTTGGACGCAGTTATGGAAATCTGGCTGGCCGCCAACCGGCAGGCGCATGGATTTGTCCGTGGGCAATATTGGGAACGTAATTTTGAGATGGTGCGGCAAATGCTTCCACAGGCCGAAATATACGTCGCTTTGATCGAGGGGGAAATACAGGGCTTTCTCGGGCTGGAGGGCGACGGCATTGCCGGGCTATTTGTCCGGCCCGGGGCACAGTCGCGCGGACTGGGCCGGGAACTGCTGGGCTATGCAAAAGCGGCGCATGGACGGCTTTTCCTGCATGTATACCGGAAGAACGAACGGGCGGTCCGCTTTTATCAGCGAGAGGGATTTCACACCGTGGCGGAGTGCATGGACGAGAACACCGGAGAACCCGAATATCTCATGCGGTGGCAAAAATAAAAAGGCTCTGGGGTACATACAGCCTCAAAGCCTTTTTGTTTGCAGGGAAGAATCAGCCGATGCCGCCCTTGAGAATGCCGAGAATTACGACGAGCGCCGCCAGCGGCACGTAAATATATTTCGCAAAGAAGTCGAACACCTTGCCGATGGGCTTCGCACGGCCGCACTGAAGCTCCTTTTTGATGGACGGCAGGCCGAGCACCCAGAAGATCATTGCTGCGCCGAGCACCGCGCCGATCGGAACCACATAAATCGTAATCATGTCCATCCAGCGGCCCAGACGGCCTTCTTCCTCGATGAACAGGCCAACCGCGAACGCGGCTGCACCGACCAGCAGCACCGCATAGTTGCGGCCCAGTCCCAGATGCCGCTGGGCGGCTTCGGCACAAACCTCGAACATGTTGGCGAGCGAGGTAATGCCTGCGAACAGGACGGACAGGAAAAACAGCACCGCGAACATGCGGCCAGCAGGCATCTGCTGGAACACGCGGGGCAGGATGTGGAACATCAGCGGAGGGCCGGAAGCCGGATCCAGACCGAATGCGAACACCGCGGGGATGATGGCGAAGCCCGCGACCGCGGCCGCACAGGTGTCGAGCAGAGCAGTCAAACCAGCCGAATGCAGGATGTTTTCCTTTTTGTCCAGATACGAGCCGTAGATAATCATGCCCGAACCGGTGACCGACAGCGAGAAAAACGCCTGTCCCATCGCCATCACCCAGGTGTCGAGGTTCGCAAGGTACGACCAATTGGGGACGAGCAGATAACGGTAGCCTTCTATCGCGCCGGGCAGGAAAGCCACACGCACGGCGATGACCAGAAACAGGATGAAAAAGGTCGGCATCATGACCTTGTTCACCTTTTCAATGCCGGTGGAAATGCCGCCGACCAGTACAATAATCGTGACCAGAATGACCGCAAGATGCCACGGCACGCTGCCGAACGGGCCGGTCATCTGCGCGAAAAAGGTCTCCGGCTCGGTCTCCATCAGGGTACCAAGCACGCAGCCGAACAGGGTGCGCAGCACCCAGCCGACGATGACCGAATACCCAATGGCAATGCCGAGCGAGCCGAGCAGCGGGATTGCGCCCAGCACTGCGCCGCCCTTTTTGCCGCGCGAACGCATCGCGTAGTCGTAGGAGCCAATCGGGCCGGTGCCGGTCAGGCGCCCAAAGGCGAATTCACCCGACAGGCCGATGATGCCGAACAGCACAACAAATAAACAGTAGGGGATTAAAAAGGCTGCGCCGCCGTACTGACCGGTACGGTAAGGGAACATCCAAATGTTGCCCATGCCGACCGCCGAGCCAACCGCGGCCAGAATGAAGCCCAGCTTGCTGGAGAAGGTTCCGTTCTGTGGTGTGTTTTTCATAAGTTTCCTCTTTCCTCTTTCATGAATGCGGTGGCCGTCCGGCGCGGAATGCTGTGCGCTGCGCACAGGCGCGAAAGCCGAATGCATAAAAATTCAATCGATTCCGCGCAGATGCGGCCGCATTTCGGCTATTATAGCATATTTTTATGCCATATACAAGTTGGTGCAGCAAATTGACGGTGCAAAGGGCGGAAAAAACAGCCGTACATGGTGAAAACGCTGGGAGAAAGGGGAAAAATGCAGCTCTCTTTTGATAAATCAGATGCCAAAAGTGGCCGCTTTCGGAAAAAAACCGGACGAAAAATGCAAAGTGTACAAAGATTAGCTGGAAAAATAGTCGTTTTTAGCAGATTGACACTTGCATTGTCCGAAAAGCTATGGTACGATAGTAAGGCTTGAAAGACATCTGTATTTGTCAGGAGGACAGAAGGAATGGATACGGATACCAAATATTATCTGGTCGAGCGGACGCTTCTGCCCGAGGTTTTCCGGAAGGTAGTCAAGGCCAATGCCGCGCTCCATACCGGCAGGGTCAAGACGGCGAGCGAGGCGGCACAGAGCGTTGGCCTGTCCCGCAGCGCATACTACAAATATAAGGACGGCATTCGTCCTTTCTATGAGGCGGCGCACAACCGCACCATCAATTTCCACCTCATGCTGAGTGACCGCCCGGGCGTGCTGTCGAACATCCTCAGCCTGTTTGCCCGTGTGGGCGCAAACGTGCTGACGATCAACCAGTCTATCCCGATCGGCGGGCAGGCGGCGGTTACCATCGCGGCACGCACTGCGGAGATGAAATGCACGGTGGAATCCCTGATGGAGCGCGCACAGGCGCTCGATGGCGTACTCCGCGTGGTCATTCTGGCCAGCGAATAACACATTTGGAGGAAAGACATATGGCAAAGGTAGCAGTGCTGGGACATGGTACGGTCGGTTCCGGCGTTTACGAAGTATTTGATATGAATGCGGACAAAATCGCAAAAACGGTCGGCGAACCGGTGGAGGTCAAGTATGTGCTCGACCTGCGCGATTTTTCGCATCTGCCTTACGGCAATAAATTTGTTTCCGATTTCTCGGTGATTGAGAACGATCCCGAAGTCACCGTAGTTGCTGAGGTGATGGGCGGTGTCGGCGCAGCGTATGAGTTCACCAAGCGCTGCCTGAAGGCTGGCAAGAGCGTGTGCACCTCCAACAAGGAGCTGGTTGCCACGAGGGGCGAAGAACTGCTTGCCATTGCGAAGGAAATGAACGTCAACTATCTGTTTGAGGCGTCGGTTGGCGGCGGCATCCCGGTCATCCGCCCGATGATTCAGTGTCTTGCGGCCAATGAGTTCAACGAAATTCGCGGCATCCTGAACGGCACCACCAATTATATCCTCACCGAAATGATCAAGAAAGGCGTTTCTTTCGAGGACGCGCTGAAGCAGGCACAGGCAAATGGCTACGCCGAAAAGGATCCGACTGCGGACATCGAAGGCCATGACGCTTGCCGCAAGATCTGCATTCTGTCCGATCTGGCGTTTGGCGACAAGTTCGACCCGGATCAGGTTTCCTGCGAGGGCATCACGAAGATCACCCTGAAGGACGTTGAGGAAGCGGGCAAGCTCGGCTACGTTATCAAGCTGATTGGCCGTGCACTCCGCAATGAGGACGGCACTGCTTACGCATATGTTGCACCGCACCTGATCGAAAAGAGCCATCCGCTGGCCGCGGTCGAGGACGTATTCAACGCCATTATGATCGACGGCAACGCGACCGGCGACGTGATGTTCTACGGCAAGGGCGCAGGCAAGCTGGCAACCGCTTCGGCTGTGGCAGCCGATATGCTGGACGCGCTGGCACACGCTGACAAGCGCCGTCCGATTGAGTGGGGCGATGGTTCGAAGAACCTGCTGTGCCCGATTAGCACGCTTTCGAGCCGCTGGTACGTTCGCGAGGACGGCAAGGATGCGGTGATCACCGACCCGATGACCACCGACGAAGCGGCAGAGAAGTTCGCAGGCGCGGCAGCGATGATGCGCGTCCTGTAATAGGAGAATAGAATGATTCAGGTAAAAGTCCCGGCAACGAGCGCAAACATGGGCTCGGGCTACGATTCCATCGGCATTGCGCTCAACCTGTACAACGTCATCCAAATGG
>JBJDZO010000081.1:0-4042 GCA_051868095.1 Butyricicoccus sp.
TCGAACCCCCGACCTTTTGGTTCGTAGCCAAACACTCTATCCAACTGAGCTACTGGCGCGTTTTGCAGTTGTTTCGTTGACGCCTTAGCGCCGACTGCCTATATATAATATCATGGCGCAAAGCCGGTGTCAACACTTTTCTGCAAAAACTTTTAATTTTTTTTGAGAGATTATCCAAGCAGATTTTTGTAGTATTCCGAGGTGCCGGTCTGGCCGACCGCACAAATTGAAGCCTGCTCAAAATCAAACAGACGGCATGCCAGCGCGGTGACTTCCTCGGCGGTTACCGCGTCGTATCGCTGAATCAGTTCATCCGCCTGCACCGCACGACCAAGATACAGCTCGCCGCGGCCAAGTTGGTTCATCCGGGCACTGGTGTTTTCCAGCCCCATCAAAATGTTGGCTTTGAGCTGTTCCCGGCAGCGGTTCAGCTCATCCCCGACCGGGCCTTGCCGGCAGAATTCCCGCAGCACCTTACAAATCAGCGAAACCGCTTTTTCTTCGGTGTTCTGACCGAGCGCCGTATAGATCGACAGCATACCGGTATCGTGATGGCTGGCACAGAATGAATAAATCGAATAACATAGGCCGTTCTGTTCACGCACGGTCTGGAACAGGCGAGAGGACATGCCGCCGCCGATGATCGAGCACAGGATCTGCAGCGCATAGCGTTCTTGCGATGCGACCGGCAGGCCTGGAAACCCGACACAGATATGATTCTGTTCGATTTCCTTGGGGCGCAGAACCACTTCCGGATGATAGACTGCGGGCGTAATCTGATTGCAGCCTTCGCCGCGCATCGGCTCGAAAAGCGAACAGATATAATCCAGATCGGACTGGTCAAAGCGGCCGGAAATGGCAATCACCGTATCTTCCGGGCGATAATAATTCCGCATGTAGGTATGCAGCGTATCGGTTGTCATACCGGCGAGCGTGTCTTCACTGCCCAGAATCGGACGGCCGAGCGAGCTGCCTGAAAAACAGCTTTCAAACAGCTTCTCAGTCGCGACATCCTCAGGCGTATCCTCATACATATCGATTTCTTCCAGCACAACGCCGCGTTCCAGCTCGATATCATTTTGCGCAAACCGGGAATTGAGAAACATATCCGCGAGAATGGAAATACCGGTTTTGATGTGGGTGTCCAGCACCTTCATGTAATAGCAGGTGCATTCCTTGGTTGTAAAGGCGTTGAACTGTCCGCCAAGTGCATCCATTGCAATCGCAATATGCTGCGCCGAACGTTTTTCGGTGCCTTTGAAAATCATATGCTCAATAAAATGGGAAATACCGCCGAGTTCTTCCGGCTCATGGCGGCTGCCGTTTCCAACCCAGATGCCGACCGAAGCCGATCGAACATGCTCCACATGCTCGGTCACGACCCGCACGCCATTGGGCAGGGTGATTTTTTCATACATGGTATAATCCACCGTTCTAAATTTTCTTTTTACGAAAATGCTCTCGGAATTTTACCAAAAGCACACTTCCATTATAACACAGGAAAAAACACAAAGAAACCCGGAATCCTTGGAAAAAACCGCATTCACCAGGGCTGTTTGCCGCCAAAGGCCTCCTCCAGCTTGTGCAGCGCCTTTTTTTCGATGCGGGATACATAGCTCCGTGAAATGCCATACCGCGCGGCTATTTCCCGCTGGGTCAGTGGTTCGCCGCCGCCCAGTCCATAACGCAGACAGATGACCTGCTTTTCCCGGTCATCCAGACAGGTATTGATGTGATGGTACATCTGCTGATAGCGGTCGCTCAGTTCGATTTCGTTCAGATTTTCATCCTCACAGCTGATGACATCCATCAGCGCGAGGGAATTGCCATCGCCGTCGCTGTCCAGCGTTTCCGAAAGGGATACTTCGGATGCCGTGCGGCGGCTCGCACGAAAGTGCATCAGGATTTCATTTGCGATCCTCCCGCAAAAGCGTTTCCGGTTCTGCGCCGGACAGCACCATATGCGCATATGTGCCATCCCAAACCACTTCGCGGACAATGGTGCGGACAGCGGCACGTTTCTGTTCGGTATCCATATCGTCGATGCTGCACCGGAACTCGGACAGCCGCTGCCGCAGCAGGTCGAATTCCATGTCACGCAAAGTGTGCTGTGTTGACTGCTCTTCCAGTTCAGCAATCCGTGCGGCAATCGTCTGACCGGTCTGGTGCAGCGCCTCAATCCGTTGGGCGACATGCCCGCGGGCGGCGCTGTCGCCCAGCTCGGCCAGTGAATCCACCAGCGCATGAATTTTCTTTTCGGTTTCCGCCTGCTCCCGGTGCAGGTCAGTCAGCTTGGCGTCAAAAGATTCCGGACCGCCGGGATCGGACAGCCTGCTCTGCTTCAGCAGGGTGAGAAAACCGGACGAGTCGCACGCGAGCCGCCCGATCTGTGCTGCCAAAGCGGCATCAAGCGCATTGCCGGGCGCGTTCCTGCGGCTGCACAGACTGCGCTGGCTGCGTTCCTTGCGCTTGCAGACATAGGTATAAACCGGCTTACCATCGGCGGTTTTGCGCCCCGACAGCTTGGGATACATGCGGCTGCCGCATCGGCAGTACAGCAGCCCGGTCAGCAGCGCTTCATTGCTGCGGGGCTTACGGAATGCCTTGGATTTGTTGCGCTCGAGCGATTCCTGCACCTTGACCCATGCCTTGGCTGGAATCAGCCCCGGATGCTGCCCGACCGACACAATCCATTCGCTGACCGGCAGATATACCGTGGATTTGCCCTTTTTCTGGTCGGTGCGGTTGTATGCCAGAATGCCGTGCATGCCGTCAAAATCGCGCGGTTCGGAAAACAGGTCGGCATTGCGCACAGCAAAATATTCGTAAGCGTCGGAATCTGCGATCAGATACACCGGGTTCTGCAAAATAGATTTGATGGAAAACCGGGTATATTCGCGTCCGGTTTTGGTTTTGACCCGCTGCCGCAGCAATTCGGCTTCGGTCAGGGTGAGCGAGTCGGTTTCCGCATACAGATCGTAGATTTTGCGCACGGTTTGGGCTTCTTCAGGAATCAGCTTCAGTTTACAGGCTTTTTTGGTTTTGCCGTCCACGGTCACGTGCTTCACGCTCTCCGAGGTGTAGCCGGTTGGCGTGGTGCCGCCCAGCCAGCGTCCGGTTTTGGCCAGCTCGTGCATGTTGTCCCGGATGCGTTCGGCGATGGTTTCTCGCTCGAGCTGGGAAAACACCGAAGCAATATACATCATAGCCCGCCCCATGGGGCTGCCGGTATCGAACTGTTCGCGGATGGAAATAAAGGAGATATTCAGGCCGCTGAGGTCTTCAATCAGGGTGGAAAAATCGCTGATGCTGCGGCTGATTCGATCCAGACGATAGACCACAATGGCTTTGAACTGCCGTTTGCGGGCGGCCGCCATCATGTTCTGAAAGTCCGGGCGGTTGAGATTGCCGCCGGAAAACCCCTCATCTTCAAAGACAATGGCTTCCTCCGCATACTGGCTGCCAAAATTCGTGCGGATATATTCCCGGCACAGCTCGACCTGATTGCCGATGCTTTCACCTTTGCCTGTGAATTTGGATTTGCGGGAATAGATTGCAATGCTGTCCATGTTCTGTTTCATATAGGCGCTCCTCGCAGATAAGATACCTTATTATATTGTGAGGCAAAGGAGCGGTATGCGGCGAGCGGGTTCACCGCTTCTTCACAAAATGTTCCGCATATGTTCACAAACGAAGCGTCCTATCTGGGAATTGTGCAATAAATTCTCTCGGAAATATGCAACACACCCCGCCCGGTCCCTCAAGACACAATCAGAGGACAACAATCCTGCCTTTCCTGCATTTGCAGATGCCTGCGGATTTTTTACAATAAAAACACAGGCGCGAAAATGGACCGGCGGCTGCGCCAGGCCGGCCGGACGATTTTTCGTGTTCGATTTGTAACATCGAGAAAGGAGAAAAAGACATGAAATTGAAACGAGCATTTTCATGGCTGCTGGCATGCGCAATGATGCTGACCATGCTTCCAACCGCTCTTGCGGCGTCCTTTGGTGACACCAATGGGCATTGGGCGAAAAGCGTC
>JBJDZO010000082.1:0-4000 GCA_051868095.1 Butyricicoccus sp.
CGCACTGTAAAACCGAATACCGCGACGGCTTCACCGTTTGTGCCGATTGCGGTGCACAGCTTGTGGATAACCTTCCGGAAACGCCGGAGGATTCTGCTCCGTCAGGTGATGCCGCACGGCCGGCCGAGCCAGTACTGCTCATGCATTGCCCCACGACCTTTGACGCGGACGCAACGCTTGCCCTGCTGCGCAGCTTCGATATCCCCTGCTTTTCACACCCGGATATGGACGCGCTCAAAACCTACACCGGCGTTTCAATGACCGGCGAGAATATTTTCGTTGAGCGGTCGCAGGCCGCACAGGCACGGGAAATTGTCCGCGGCTTCCGCAAAGGACGCGGGCAGATTGATACTGATGATGCCGAAGCACTGCTCGCACAAACCGCGGCGCAGGAGCCGGTGGATCCCGACCCGATCACCGAATTTTTATCCCAGCGGCTGCCGCGCATCGCGCTGCTTATAATGTTTGCGGCAAGCGTGCTCATTTTCCTGCTCACCCGTTTCCTGTGATGAAAAAATCCCTCCTGAGCATGCTCAGGAGGGATTTTCCTTTACTTGGATGCAATAACGTGGCTCATGTCATACATGCCCGGCTCGGTCTGGCCGGCGAGGAACTCCGCCGCATCGACCGCGCCCACCGCGAACACTTCGCGCGACAGTGCGCTGTGCTTGATCTCGATGATCTCATCACGGCCGCAGAACAGCACCGAATGCTCGCCAACAATCGTGCCGCCGCGCACCGAATGGATGCCGATTTCGTGTGCCGGACGCTTTTCGCGGCGCTCGTGGCGGTCGTAAACGTACTCCGCTTCATACGGCAGCGCAGACGAAACCGCGTCAGCCAGCATGATTGCCGTCCCGCTCGGGGCATCCAGCTTCTGATTGTGGTGCTTTTCGATCACTTCCACATCATAGCCATCCCCCAGCACGGACGCGCACTTTCTAAGCAGATCCATCATCAGATTGATGCCAACCGACATGTTGCCCGAACGGAACACCGGAATTTTGGTGGCCGCCGCGCCAATCTGCGCGATCTGAGCGGGCGACTGACCGGTTGTGCAGATGACCACCGGCGTGTTCGTTTTCTCGCAGTAGTCGAGCAGATGCTCGGTCAGCGCAGCGTTGGAAAAGTCAATGATGACATCCGCCTTGCCCGGAAATTCAAACGGGTCGGCGTATACCGGGAAATCGCTCAGCTTGACAGCATTGATGTCAAAGCCCGCGACAATTTTGATATTTTCTTTCTTGGAGCAGATGTCGGTGATGACCCGGCCCATACGGCCGTTGCATCCCGAAAGCGCAACCTTGACCATGTTTTCAGACTCCTTTTGCACGGATTCCAATCTTTATCCCCAAAGATCAGATTTTGCAGCCCATCTTCTCCAGTTCAGCCTTCAGCAGAGCGGTGTGCTCCGCAGAGGTCTCAACCAGCGGCAGACGCAGCGGGCCAACGTTCCAGCCCAGCAGTTCCATTGCCTTCTTGACCGGCACCGGATTGACTTCGCAGAACAGCGCGTTGATAAGATCGAGGTATTCGAGCTGCATCTTGGCCGCTTCGGCAAACTTGCCGTCCAAACAGAGCTGGCACAGCTCATGCGTTTCACGCGGCGCAACGTTGGACAGCACCGAAATGACGCCCTTGCCGCCGAGGCTCATCAGCGGCACGATCTGATCGTCGTTGCCCGACCAGAAGTTCATTTCGTCGCCGCACAGCGCCATCGCTTCGGCGAGCAGCGAGAAATTGCCGCTTGCTTCCTTGGCGCCGTTGATGAACGGATGCTTGGACAGCTCCTTGTAGGTCTGTGCGGTGAAGCTCATACCGGTACGGGACGGCACGTTGTACAGGATGACCGGGCACTCGCAGTCCGCGATTGCGTTGAAGTGCGCAACCAGACCGCGCTGGGTGGTCTTGTTGTAGTACGGAGTCACCGACAGGACAGCATCCGCACCGCTTGCCTTGGCGCTCTTCGTGAGGCCGACCGCGAATTTGGTATCGTTCGAGCCTGCGCCCGCGATGACCGGAACGCGACCATTTACATATTCGCAGCAGAACGAGATTGCTTCCTCGTGCTCCTCACCCGGGCAGGTGGGCGACTCGCCGGTGGTACCCATGACAACGATTGCGTCGGTACCGTTTTCAATCTGGTGGTCAATGATCTTCTTGAACTCATCATAGTTGATCGAGCCAAGTCCGGTGAACGGGGTGACGATTGCAACAGCAGCGCCGGTAAATACAGGCTTCTTCATCATGTATCCCTCCTGAATCAGTCCATGTAGCCCTGTGCGCACAGCAGCTCAGCCATCAGAACTGCGCCGCCTGCCGCGCCGCGGAGCGTGTTATGGGACAGGCTGACAAACTTATAATCATACAGAGCGTCCTCGCGCAGGCGGCCGATGGAAACGCCCATGCCGCCCTCAAGGTCGCGGTCAAGCTTGGTCTGCGGACGGTTATCTTCCTCAAAGTAAGTAAGGAACTGCTTGGGCGCGCTCGGCAGGTTCAGTTCCTGTGCTGCGCCCTTGAAATTCTTCCAGCGCTCAATCATGGTCTCCTTGGACGGCTTATTCTTGAACTTGACGAATGCTGCCGCCATATGACCGTCGGAAGCCGCGACACGCAGGCACTGCGCGGTGATGACCGGGGTGGCCGCCGGCTCGATGTGGTCGCCCTCGATGTGGCCCCAAACCTTCATCGGCTCCTTCTCGCTCTTCTCTTCCTCGCCGCCGATGTACGGAATGACGTTATCTACCATCTCCGGCCAGGTCTCAAAGGTCTTGCCCGCGCCCGAAATCGCCTGATAGGTGCAGACGGCAACCTCAGTCGGCTCAAAGTCCCGCAGAGCGGACAGCGCCGGTACATAAGACTGGATCGAGCAGTTGGACTTGACGGCGATAAAGCCGCGCTTGGTGCCCAGACGCTTACGCTGCTCCGGGATGATCTTCGCGTGGTCGGCATTGATCTCCGGGATGATCATCGGCACGTCCGGGGTCATGCGGTGCGCCGAGTTGTTCGAGCAGACCGGGCACTCCAGCTTTGCATAGCGTTCCTCGAGAGCACGGATTTCATCCTTCTTCATGTCAACGGCGCAGAAAATAAAATCGACCTTGGAAGCAATCTCCTCCGCGTCGGCGGTTGCGTCGTACATGATCATATCCTGATACTTCTCCGGCATCGGAACCTTCATCTTCCAGCGGCCTTCGCATGCCTCTGCATATGTTTTGCCCTTATTGCGGCCGGATGCTGCCAGTGCAACCACGTTGAACCACGGATGGTTCTCCAGCAGAAGCGAAAAACGCTGGCCGACCATACCGGTCGCGCCCACAATACCTACCTTATACTGTCTCATCTTTAACTGATCCTCCTAAAATATCTGGCGCCGCACGCAGAAAACGGCCGCGCCGCTATAAGATTTACCATATAAAAAAACCGGTTGAAAAACCGGCGTAAACTAACTATAATGGAAGGGACAAGTCCCATGCCGCATTACGATAGCTCTCCACCGGCATTTCAAAGAATGCAGATGACAGACACGGCGGATGTTCTCCGAACGGTCCAGCCCGGCTCTGCCGCGCACAGAGGTGGAGCTTCGGCGGTTTGCCCTTTCCCGTTCGTTCGGCGGGGTGCGGACCCTCGCGGACGGTACTGATGAAAACCGCGCCTCTATCCTGATTGGTTCCAAGCTTCCTCAAGAAGCTTGCATCCTTATTGTAGAGGAAGCCCATGCGTTTGTCAAGAGACAAGGAGAATGCTCATGAAGCGATTTCTAAGCGTAATTTTAGTACTTTTGCTGGGTTTCGGGCTGACACCGCCCCATGCGGCAGCCGCAGACCACGATACCATCCTGCGCGTTGGGCTGTATTACAGCTCATCCGCACTGCCGTCGGTGACACTGGAAAACAGCAGCGGTTTCGCCTTTGGCAGTATGAACGGTACAGCCTTCGCGGCCGCGCAGACGGTTTCAGCTCCGTCCATCACGGTCAACGCCGATGGCAGCAGCTTCACT
>JBJDZO010000083.1:0-3997 GCA_051868095.1 Butyricicoccus sp.
CGGTACGATATAATTCGATTTCGGCTTTTTCGGCTTTTCTTCAATGCTGATGGCGTTACCCTCCGCATCAAATTCAATCACACCGAATGCCCGCGGGTCCTCAACCCAATATCCGAAAACAACGGCTTTATCCTTCACAGCGGCTGCCTGCTGAAGCTGTCCAGCCAGACTTTTGGAGTAAAAAATATTATCTCCCAGAGCCAGACAAACCCGCTCGCCGCCAATAAATTTCTCACCAATAATCAGCGCGTCTGCAATGCCGCGCGCTACCTGCTGTACTTCATATGTAATCCGAATTCCAAGATCCGATCCATCCCCCAGAAGGTCGGAAAACATCTTTTCCTCTCCCGGCGGAATAATAACCAGAACTTCCTCACAACCTGCTTGCAGCAGCAGAGAAAGCGGATAATAGATCAATGGTTTGTCATAAACCGGAAGCAGCGGTTTGCACACCGATTTTGTCATCGGATATAACCGGCTCCCCTTGCCGGCTGCTAAAATAATCCCCTTCATCTATATCTCCTTTTTTGTAGCACCCGAAACCCTTTGTGGTGTCCATAACAATGCCTGTGTTTTTTCTTCAATTCCCTCTATGTAGCGACCTAAGACTGCATATGCTTTCCCAAGCTTTTCATAATGTTTGCCGCGCATATGGATATCGCTTCCCAATGCGGCAATCATCCCTTGATCCGCCCATCGCAGACAGCGGAATCGGAAACGAAGCGAACAGGCTGCTTCGGCATTGACCTGTGCGAGCGCGCCTGTTTCCATAGCGCGTCTTACCTGTTCCTCAGGATAGCGGTCAATGTGCGCCAGAATGACGGTCAAGCCATTCTGCTGCTGTATGTTATACAAGGTTTCTACAAGCTCATCGTTCAGCCCATGAAAAGGCATTTCCACCAGCAAAACTTTCGTTCCGCCGATACAAAGTTTTTCCAGTCCATCCATATGTTCCATCCCGGCGCACAGAAGCACCTCCGCGCCAAGATAAATACGAATGGCCCCATCTCCCCCGGCCTCCTGCAAGCGCCGCCAAGCCTTTTCGCGGCGCTGCAGAAAACCATCCACCTTGTGTCTATGGGGATAAAAGTGCGGGGTTGCCACGATATCGGTAACCCCCGCACGTGCAGCCTGAGCAAGTTGATATAAACTTGTCTCTGTTCCATCGCTGCCATGATCCGCACCGGGCAGGATATGCGCATGAAAATCAATCATTTTGCTTCTCCTTTCGGCATGGATTCTGGTGTCAGCTCAGGAAATACTCCTGCAGAATATTGATCGTGCTGACCTTTTCAACATTCTGAACAATATCCTGCTGAATCCGATCCTGATTCTCCGGTACAAGACCATCATACAGTTCCTGCACACGGTCAATCTGGGTTTTATAGGTGGTCTTGACGTATTCTGACGTGATGGTGGTACCTTGGCTTTCCCGAACAAGCACATCATCAACGCAAGTCTTCATGGTCGTGATGATTTCACTCATCATCGGACCCTCATAATGGATCTTACCAAGTGCGTTTGACGCATCCTTCAGCGCAGTCACGACATTCGCCGGTGTATTGCTGTTCTCGCTGGTGGAGCTTCCGCCGCCACCGCCGCCTGCACCGCCACCACCGCTGATACTTCCGCCCGCACCGGTATTGTCCGAAGTACTCGGCGTATCCGAAACGTACTGTGCCAGCGCCTGACAAACCTCTGCGCGGGTAATGGCCTGCGTGCCGCGGAACGTACCATCCTCCGGGAGGGTAAACAGTCCGCACGCAATCGCGTCCTCTACGGATTCCCTGGCCCATGCAGAAACCGGGTCGGTAATCGTGATCTTGAGTCCCGCAAGGTTTTCAAACTTCTGAATGCGATCGACCATAGCTGCGACCTGTTCACGGGTCAATACACCGTCCGGCGCAAATTTGTTATTGCCCACGCCTGCAATATATCCGGCCTTATACGCCGCCCGGATTCTTTCATACGCCCAATGGGTGGATGGCACATCGGTGAAGGCGAGCGGGGTTTCATCGGTGAGCTGAATACCGAACGTCAGGTTTGCAATCTGGACAAACTCCGCGCGGGTCAGCCCTTTATTCGGCTGAAAGGTTCCGTCCGGATAGCCGGCCAGAATACCGGCATCAGCCATTTTGTTGATTGCTTTTCCTGCATCAGTATCCGCGGCGATATCCGAGAAATTCGCCGCGCTTGCGCTGGCTGCACAAATGGCAGCCAGCGCACAGGCACAAAGCGCTGTTTTTGAAAGAAATTTCATGTATTTTCCTCTTCGCTGGGAAATGTATTACTGCTGTGCGGTGATCGGAGCATTCCAATCCAGCGTTGCTTCTACGGTCAGAGTGTATTTCTCCAGACGGTTCATTACCTGCTCGATCAGCTTCTCCTTGTCCACACTTTCGCCGCCAACATTCACGTTGTTCATAGCACTGCGGACAAAGCGCTCCAGATTGCCGCCCCAAATTTCCTTGTCTACTTCCAGGCAATCCACGCCGAGAATGTCAATGGCATCCTTCACAGTCATGGTATCGCCGCTATTGCGGAACGCCGCAACAAACGCCGCGTAATTGGGGTTTGCGACTTCCGTATTGTCGTTGGTGCCATCGCTGTTCGACATGTACGCCTTCTTGATGTCCAGATTCAAGCGGTTGACGAACATTTCCTGCAAACGCGCTTCGGGATAGGTCTGATTGGACGGATCAACTTCACCCTTTGCAGCTACATCGTAGGCCAGCGGCTCAATCTCGCTCAGCTTGTCAGCCAGATATGCCGCGCACTCATCGACAAAGTTATCGCCGCCGTAGCTGTCCGCGCCGGTCTTGAGGTAATAATCATCCTCGCCAACCTTTACCAGGAAATCGCTGACCGGCATAGCGGCCTTGAGCGCTGCTACATACTGATCGCCCGCGACAAAAATCTTATCGACCTGATTCCACAGTGCGTTCTCGTTCTCAAACAGGAGCGTACCGATGTTGACGGTGACCGGAACGCGCATCGTAATCGTATTCGCCGCACGTGCGCTCATAACACGATAAACCACCGGAAGGCTGCCCACCGAAAGGTCGCTCGGATCAATACCAATTTCATCCAAATCAATAATGCCCAGATTATGCAATTCTTGCAGCTTACCGCCAGCATCAGCTTGCTGCTGTTCCATGATGTCGTGCAGATTGTTGTACTGATCGATGTAGTCCTGCTTTACCTGCTCAAAGTTTTCTTCGGTAATTGTGATACCGGTGATGCCCATCTCGTCGATCTTTTCCTGAGCCTTATCATACGAGATATCCACATCCGTCACTTTGCCGGTTTCCGGATCCGTTACGAACTTATCGTCGTATTGCGTTGTGATCTCGTCCATGATCGCAACCTGCTTTTCAGCTTCCTGATACTGCGTTTTCAGTTCTTCCACAGCAGCCGCTCTTGCTTCCTCAGTTGCTTCCGGGTCCTTTGCAGTCGCGTGCGCTTCGGTTGCCGCAGCCTTTTTCTCCGCTGCTGCTTCGTTCTGCTTTTCCGTCGTTGTGGAAATGCTGCTCATAATGTTTTCAACATCTTCCGCCGAAGCTTCAACACCCTCATTGGTCAAATTCTCCGCTACGCTATCAGCGCTTTCACCCAGGATATCCTCGGTCCGCACTTCAACCTCGGTGTTGATGGTCATCGGCAGCAGCTTGCCCTGCGCATCCAGCAGAGACGGAACGCCCGCACCACCATTGATTGCGCGATTAAGTGCCTGCCCAAGCGCATATTCTGCCGCGTTCTGGCTGTCCTCAGCAACGGTATTCACAAAATCCTTCAGCGTCATATTGCTGGTTTTGTAGGCGTCGCCGGTGATGGTCTTGGTCGAGCCGCCGGTCAGCGAAGTGTTGTTGACCTTTGCGTTCACCGCAACCTTCCACGTATACTTCTTGGCCGTGACGCTTCCGCCGCCGCCACCACCGCCGCTGCTTCCGCCGCCGCCGGTCGTGCTGAGCACAACATTCTTCTCCATGGTTGCGCC
>JBJDZO010000084.1:0-3944 GCA_051868095.1 Butyricicoccus sp.
ACCAGCATGGATATCCAAGCCTGCGGATTCATCCACACACCGGCGAGCGAATAATAGTACATATTGGCTACGCAATGCTCAAATCCGCTCAGGATAAACACCGCGACCGCCAGATAGACGCTCAGATATTTGCCGAGCGGGAACTCGAACGTACCGAAGCCATGTACGCCGACATACATTAAAATACCGCAGAAAATCGCCAGCACAAAAATGCTGCTCAGGCTGTCGCCGAGCTTAACCGTACTGAGTGCGGATGCCCGCTCGATCAGGCCTTCCGCTGCGCGGGTCTGACGCAGCAGCGCCGCAACACAGAATGTACCAATAAAGTTGCCGAGCAGGGTCAGCAGCAGCTGAAACGGATACGCACGTCCCCGCTGGAACAGGTAGCCGACTCGTCCGGTGAACAGCCAGAGTTTGAACGATACCACATAGAACAGGCCGATACTGAACAACGACGCACCAATTACTTTGTTTTCTACAGACAGGAATACCGTGCCGCCGATGGCGATGCACAGACCGGCAAGCACGCCGGAAAGCAGAACGCCAAGCCACAGGTTCTCCTGCGCATTCTTTTTCATTGCAATCCCTCATTTCTTCACAGGGCAGCGCCCCAAAAGTATGTATGCTCTATTATAGCAGGCCGCGGCACAAATTACAAACCACTGGCCGCGTCAATGCTGCCCAATTGTCCTCGCAAATTTGGGGCTTATGCAGAGCGCATAAATGTGTTATCCTTATTTTTAGATGGAACGCCAAAAAGGAGGAATCTGCGCATGAAGCTCTACTACCCGTTTTCGACCAGCGAGGATACCCCGATTCCAAAAGGCCGTCGGCTATTCGCCGCGATATTTCAAGGATTCCGCGCCGCAGACAAACGGACATGACAGATAACAAGGAGACATTGATATGCAAGAGGTTTTTTCGCAGCTTCTGGTGCTGCTTCTGATTTTGAGCGCAGGCTTTGTATTTGGCCGCATCGGCATTCTGAATGAAGACTTTGCCGCCGGGTTGAATACGCTGGTCATTCAGGTGACGCTGCCCGCCCTCATTCTCGCGTCCATGGATGTCAACTTTTCTCTGGAGCTGCTGCGTGACAGCGTCACGCTGATCGTGATTGCCGTGGCCTGCTTTTCGATCATTATTGCAGCGCTGGAAATCTGGCGGCGGTTCTCCCGGCAGGACCCAGTGAAGCTCGGCGTATACCAGTACCTGATTCTGGTCGGCAACTGCGCTTTCATGGGCTTTCCGGTCATCGAAGCCATGTATGGCAGCACCGGCCTGCTGTACGCCGCCATGTGCGTTATCCCGCACAACCTGCTGCTGTATTCCTACTCGATCACGCTGTTCCGGCGCGGCGAAAAGGCCCAGTGGGGCAAGGTATTCCGCAATTCCGGTCTGATTGCCACAGTTGCGGGTTTCCTGCTGTTCCTGTGCCCGTTCACCCTGCCCTATCCGCTGCACCACTCGATTGAATGGGTGGGCAATATGACTATCCCGCTCGCGCTGCTGATTCTTGGCAGCCGTATGAGCCGCACCGACCTGCGCATGGTGGTACGGCCGTTCGGCATCTGGTTGAGTTCACTGACCCGGCTGGTGCTGTTCCCGGCTGTAATGATTCCGGTGCTCGCTGCCCTCGGGCTGCATGGGGAAATGATCGCGGTACCGGTGATCCTGTTTGCCACGCCGGTTGCACTGACCGCGGCTTCGTTTGCCCAGCAGTATGGCTCGGACACCGACCTTGCCGGACGCGGTGTGGTGCTGAGCAACCTGCTCGCCATCGTCACCATGCCGCTGGTCGTCACCGTGTTGCTGACCGTCCTGTGACACGCAAAACCGCCTGCTGACGCAGGCGGTTTTTTTGCTCAGTCGCCGATCGGGTCGTTGATCAGCGACGCGGCACGGAACGGATGGACATGTCCGTCCGCGCATTCGGTCATGTCTTCGGCAAAGTGAATATGCCGTCCGCCGCCGACGTTGATCGCGCCGCCCGAGCGGCCTTTGAATTTGTGGAAATGGTTCTCGTAAAAATCGGTGCAGAAACAGATGTCGTGCACGTGATCTCCCGTGCCGGTCGGAATCGCCTCTCCGCTGATTGCGGCAAAGCGATGGTTATGCGGATCGGTATTCGGCTCGGCAATCCGCACGCTGCCGACGATTTCGTGTACATGTCTCTGCCGGCGGTCACGTTCCTGCGCCTGCCCGCGGCATGCTTCTGAATGTCCCATATGCATCTCTCCTTTTCCGGGAATGTTCCTTCCCTCAGGTCATCCTATGCCCGCCGCAGGCCATCGGGAACCGCTTTGTCCGGCGGAAAAACCCGGCTTTCCGTAAATTCCGGGCAAAAGGACTTTCTATTTACCCGGAAATCGTGTAAAATATTATCACGATATAGAAATCATATCAGGAGGTTTTTTCTATGGCGAAACAGGAAATCTGTGTAGTCACCGCGCGTGAGGAATGCGGCAGCGGGCTGTTCAGCCTGACGCTGCACGCGCCGGTGATCGCGGCGCTCGCGCAGCCCGGCCAGTTTGTCCATATTTCCTGCGGCGAGGGTCATCTGCTCCGCCGCCCGATCTCGATCTGTGACGTACAGGGCGAATCGCTCAAAATTGTCTTTCAGGTCAAGGGCGAAGGCACCGAATGGCTGTCCCGCCGCACGGCGAAACACAAGCTGGATGTGCTCGGCCCGCTCGGCCATGGCTTCGATACTGCCGCGCTTGGTGCGCGTCCAGTAATGATCGGCGGCGGCATCGGCGTACCGCCCATGCTGTACACGATGAAAAAAGCCCGGGAAGCGGGCGCGGAGCCGACCGCAATCCTCGGCTTCCGCACCAAGGACGCAGTCATTCTGGAGTCCGACTTTGAAGCGGTCGGCACCACCCACATCTGCACGGACGACGGTTCCTACGGTGTGCAGGGCTTTGTATCCGACGCGCTGAAACGGCATCTGGAGTTGTTCACCGGCGTATGTGCCTGCGGCCCCAAGCCCATGCTGAAGACGCTCGCCGCGATTGCGGAGGAAGCCGGCATCCCATGTCAGGTTTCTATGGAGGAGCGCATGGGCTGCGGCATCGGCGCATGTCTGGTATGCGCCTGTGAGCTGAAGCTGAAGGATGGGCAGGAAGGCGTGCGCTATGGTCACGTCTGCAAGGATGGCCCGGTATTTGATGCAAAGGAGGTCGTCTGGTAATGGATCTGCGCGTGAATATCTGCGGTGTGGAGCTGAAAAACCCCATTACGACCGCATCCGGAACCTTTGGCTTCGGCCATGAATACGGCGAATTTTTTGATCTTTCCCTGCTCGGCGGCATCGGTGTCAAGGGTCTGACCCCGACCGAACGCCTCGGCAATCCTGCACCGCGCATCGCGGAAACCCCGATGGGCATTCTCAACTGCGTCGGCCTGCAAAACCCGGGCATTGACCGCTTTATCGAGGAACAGATTCCTTTCCTGCGTCAGTACGACACCAAGATTATCGCCAACGTTTCCGGCAACACGGTGGAGGAATACTGCGGCATGATCGAGAAGATTTCGGACGCGGACGTGGACCTTATCGAGATGAATATTTCCTGCCCGAACGTCAAGTGCGGCGGCATGGCCTTCGGCACCCAGCCCGCCATGGTGGAGGAGGTCGTTTCGGCGGCGAAAAAGTACGCGAAAAAGCCGCTGATCGTCAAATTAAGCCCCAATGTCACCGATATCACCGAGATCGCGCGGGCGGCGGTCGCGGCGGGCGCGGACGCGCTCAGCCTGATCAACACGCTGCTCGGTATGCGCATCGACATCAATACGCGCCGTCCCATTCTGTCCAACGTGATGGGCGGTATGTCCGGCCCGGCGGTGTTCCCGGTCGCGGTGCGCATGGTCTATCAGGTGCGCAAGGCGGTGGACGTCCCGATCATCGGCATGGGCGGCATCCGGAACGGCAACGACGTCGTTGAAAT
>JBJDZO010000085.1:0-3934 GCA_051868095.1 Butyricicoccus sp.
CGGAATAACTCTGGAATATTATTACTGCGACGCTGCGGATATTGACGGAATGCTGGATGTTCTGGATTTTCTGAAGTCGCGCGCCGTTGATCTGTATATCATCCGGGGTGTGAAAAGCAATCTGCTGAAAGACCGTTTGAATGAGCTGACCGCACCGGTGATTTTCATCGATTCGACGGTACCCGGCGCGAAAAACCTGTGTTTTATCGGTGAGGACTGTTATCAGAGCGGACGGATTGCCGCGTCACTGCTGGCCAAAACCATTCCCGCAGGCAGTGATGTCGCTGTCATCAGCGGCTCTCAGAAAGTTTCCGGGCACAAGCTCCGATTGCAGGGATTTCTGGATGCCATTCATGCGCATGGGCCGGATATCCGGGTTGTGGAACAGCTTTATTCGCAGGATCAGAGTGTCATTGCCTACGAAACCGCGTGCAGGGTATTGGATCAGCATCCCGAGCTGCGCGGTATCTGCAATCTTGCGGGGCATTCCGGCGAGGTCGGACAGGCGATTCTGGATATGCACCGTCAGGAGATGGTCAAGATGGTCTGCTACAATCACACCGAGGACATTACCGCTTTGATTCAGAAAAAGGTGGTGGAATTTTCGATCGATCTTTTCCCGGCCCGGCAGGGACAGATTCTGCTGGAAACCGCATACCGTTTTCTGATGAATCAGCGCGTACCGCCGGAAACGATTTACACACCGATTACCATTGTCATGGATGAAAATGTGAGCATGATGGCCGAAGCTCTGTCCCGTCCCCAAAAAGGCCCGTAAAAAGGCCCGTAAATGTCCCGCTTTTTCGGGCACAATCCCAATAAAACCGAAAACTGCTCCGAGCCTTTTGAAAAGGCTCGGACTTTTTTTGCGAAAAACGGCGGTTTTCTGTAAAAATTCTGTGCAGATCACAAAAAATCCGGGCCGGGGTTTTGGTAAGCTGTCATGAGATTTTCGTTTGTTTTCTTTGCGAATTGTTTTCAATATGGCCGAATTGCTATAATTAACCCATCGAAAGACAAACAAGAGTTCAAAGAAAATCAAAATTCAAGGAGGCATCCGTATGAAAAAGGTAAAAGTCGGTATTGTAGGTCTGGGCGAGCTTGGCTCGGTTCATGCAAAGAATCTGCGCTTCAAGATTCCGAATGCTGAGCTGATCGCAATCTGCGGCGTGGAAGCTGAGCGCGAGAAGCTGGAAAACCTGCAGAAGGAATGGGACATCCCGTACTGCTGCTTCGGCATCGAGGAAATGGTGAAAATCCCCGAACTGGAAGCTGTGGTAATCGCTTCGTCCACGGCGGCGCATTACAGCCATGCGCTGGCCGCCATCGAAGCAGGCAAGCATGTGTTTATCGAAAAGCCGACCGGTCTGGATGTTGCAGAGTGCAAGGCCATTGAGGAAGCGGCGGCAAAGTCGGACAAGCTGTTTACAGTCGGCTTCATGCGCCGTCATGACCCGTCCTACGCCGAGGCCAAGCGCCGCATTGATGCCGGTGAGATTGGCACCCCGATCCTGTTCCGCGGTTACAGTCTGGACCCGGAGTGGGTAGCCGAATATCTGGCAAAGCGCGCGGCAAAGAACGGCTGCTGGTTCATCGATATGACAGTGCATGACTACGATCTGGCGCGCTGGTTCCTCGGCAGCGAGGCCGAAACCGTGTATGCGCTCGGCGGCGCTTATGCATATCCGGTATTCGCAGAGACCAACGATGTGGACAACGGCTACGCGCTGATGAAGTTCAAGAACGGCGCCTGCGCGTTCTATTACTCGGGCCGTACGGCGGCACATGGCTCGCATGTGGAAACCGAAATCGTCGGCACCAAGGGCATGATCCGTATTTGCGACGAGCCGCGCCGCGACCGCGTGAAGGCGTACACCAAGGACGGCATCGTGGAAAAGTGCCTGAACTTGTATCTGGAGCGCTGGGGCGAGGCTTATTATCTGGAAATGCAGCACTTTATCGACGCGGTAGAGCAGGGAACCTCGCTGGAAATCACCGCGCACGACGGCACCATGGCCACCACGATGGGCATTCTGACGCAGGCATCCTATGTCAGCGGCGAACTGAAAAAGTTTTAAGGAGGGGCCTTCCATGAAAGCGGTCATTTTAAAAGAAGTGGGCGAATTCGCCATCGTAGACAAACCGATTCCGACCATCACCGACCCGGGCGACCTGCTCATCCGTGTGGAAGCGTCCAGCATCTGCGGTTCGGATGTGCACATCTTTGCCAATCCGCCCGGCATCCCGGCTGTGAAGGGCACGACCATCGGTCATGAGCTGGTCGGTCAGGTCGAAGCGGTCGGTTCGGCTGTACAGGGCTTCCGCCCCGGCGACCGTCTGGTGCTGGACAACAACGTTCCCTGCGGACAGTGCATTTCCTGCCGCTCGGGCCATCCGAACATGTGCCAGCACATGCGTACCATCGGCGTGGACGCCGACGGTGCATTCGCAGAGTATGCCGTAGTTCCGGCGCGCATGGCGGTTAAAATCCCGGACGACATGCCGACCGAGACCGCGATCTTTGCCGAGCCGCTCAACTGCGTTATGGGCGCCATGAATAAAATCCGTCTGCTGCCCGGCGAGAATGTTCTGGTCATGGGCGCAGGCCCCATCGGTCTGTATTTTGTCAAGCTGCTCGCCCTCAACGGCGCAGGCAAGATTTTCGTTTCCGAAGTTTCGCCGTTCCGTGCGAAGTGCGCGATGGAATGCGGCGCGACCTGCGTCATCAATCCCAAGGAAGAGGATCTGACCCGGATCATTCTGGAGGAAACCGGCGGCATCGGCGTAGATGTTGCGGTGGACGCGGTCGGCGTATTGCTGCCCGGCTGTCTGGAGGCCACCCGCCCGAATGGCCGTGTGCTGCTGTTCGGCAACAATTCCTCGGTGCATGAAACCATTTGTCAGGCGGATATCACCCGCAAGGAGCTGACCATTCTGGGCAGCTATGTCGGCCCGCACACGCTGCCCGCAACCGTCAGCCTGCTGGCCAGCGGACGGCTCGACCTCAGCCATCTGATTACCCACCGCATCACGCTTTCACAGTTTGCCGACGGCATGGAAGCCATGCGCCGCGGCGAAGCCATCGAAGTTGTCATCACCCCCGATTGCTGACATATTCCTACTCCTATATTTTCTTCTGTCTGCGGGGCGCGCAGCCGGTCTGTGCGCCTTCGCCGGCTGAAACAATGATTTTGCAAAAAAGGATGGTATCATAATGAAAAAAGTACGTATTGGTCTCATTGGAGCCGGATTCATGGGACGCACCCACGCAACCGCTTACAAGTCCGTCAACAATATTTTCGGGGATGAAGTAGTGCCCGAGCTGGTTGCGGTAGCGGACGTATTTGAATCGAATGCCAAAGCGCTGGCTGAAAAATTCGGTTTTCAGCGCTTCACCACCGATTGGAAGAAACTGATTGAGGCCGACGACATCGATCTGATTGATATTACGACGCCGAATGCCTCGCACTGCCCGATTGCCATGGAGGCGGCCAGACATGGCAAGCAGGTTTACTGCGAAAAGCCGCTGGCGATGACTGCGGAGGAAGCCATTGAGGCAACCAAGTGCGTGGAGCAGGCCGGCATCGTCACGGCGGTAGGCTTTAACTATGTGCGCAATCCGGTTCAGCAGTATGTCAAGCAGCTCATCACCTCGGGCGAGCTGGGCGAAGTGATGTCGTTCCGCGGCACCTTCGATCAGGATTTCTACAACGATCCGGAACAGAAGCATGAATGGCGTATGTTCAAGTCGGCGTCCGCATCCGGCGCGCTGGGCGATCTGGCCAGTCATACGCTGTCGCTGTCGCAATTTCTGGTGGGCGACATTGCAGAGGTCTGCGGCATGACCCAAATCTTTGTCGGAGAGCGTCCGGACCCCAAGAATCCCTCCCAGATGCTTCCGGTTGAGAACGATGATCTGGTTCAATTCCTGTTC
>JBJDZO010000086.1:0-3928 GCA_051868095.1 Butyricicoccus sp.
CAACCTTGTAAACCGCACCATTGCAATGAGCCACAAGTATTTCGACGGCCAGATTATGGAGCCGAACACCGCGGAGCCGGTTGACGAGGAACTGAAGGCGGTTGCACTCGCGCTGCCGGGCAAGGTTGAGGAGAAGATGGCCGGTCTGCATGTGGCGGACGCCATTGACGAAATCTTCACCCTGCTGCGCCGCTCGAATAAGTATATCGATGAAACCATGCCGTGGGCGCTGGCCAAGGACGAGAGCAAAAAGGCTCGTCTGGGTACGGTTCTGTACAACCTGCTCGAATCCATCCGCTTTGCGGCTGCCATGCTGAAGCCCTATCTGCCCGAGACCGCGGATCGCATCTTTGCGCAGCTGAATGTCGAGAACAAGGGTGTGGAATCGCTCGCATCCTTCGGCGGTATGCCGGTTGGCGGCAAGGTTGGCGAAGCCGAGATTCTGTTCAGCCGTATTGATATCCCGAAGAAGCTGGCTGAAATCACCGGCGTAGATCCGGAAGCCGAAAAGAAGGCTGCAAAGGAAGCCAAGGAAGCCGAAAAAGCCGCCAAGAAGGCCGAAAAGGCGGCCAAGAAGGAAAAGAAAAAGGTTGAAATCCCGGAAGGCTGCATCTCGATTGACGAATTCGCCAAGGTGGATATGACCGTATGCAAGGTGCTCGCGTGCGAGAATGTGGAAAAGAGCGAAAAGCTGCTCAAGTTCCAGCTCGACGATGGCTCGGGCACGCCGCGCCAGATTCTGTCCGGTATTGCCAAGTTCTACAAGGCCGAAGAACTGGTCGGTAAAACGGTTGTGGCCTGCACCAATCTGCCGCCGCGCAAGATGATGGGTCAGGAGTCCAACGGCATGATCATTTCCGCGGTTCGTGAACTGGAAGGCGGCGAGGAAGAACTGCACCTGCTGATGCTCGACGACGCGGTTCCGGCGGGCAGCAAGCTCTGCTAAAACCGGATTTTGGAAAAGATCAATCCCGCAGGCATCCCGATGGCGGTGATCTGCTGGATTTGTGCTGCTGTGTTTCTTGGAATCGGCAGCTGGGCGGCGCACCGCCGCGATCCGATGCATTTCTGGGCGGGAACCACGGTGACGCCGGAAGAAATCCGCGATATTCCAGCCTATAACCGCGCCTGTTCGCGGATGTGGCGGGTTTACGGCGCGGTTTACGTGCTTGCGGGCGCGGCTGCACTCGTTTCGGCGGGCTGTGCGGGCGTGATGATCGCGCTCGCCTGCGTCGTCGGTCTGCCGCTGCTGATTCTATGGTATCAGAAAATTTATCGCCGGTACAAACGATAAGGGGTGCCTATGCGCAAGAAATACTTCTTTTTTGATATTGATGGCACGCTCGCACCGGACGGGACGCTTTGCGTCCCGGACAGCACGATGCGCTGTTTGCGTGCCCTGCGCGCGGCCGGACACTTCACCGCACTGGCAACCGGGCGGCTGGAGGCGGACGCGGCTCTGTTCGCCATGAAGCACGGCTTTGACGCGCTGGTAGCCGACGGCGGATACAGCGCCGCGGTGGGCGGTAAACTGCTGTTCATGGATAGCCTGCCGGTAGCCGACTGCGCCGCACTCGCGGACCGTCTGGATGCGGCGAGCATTCCGTGGGCAATCAATATAGCCAATGAAACCGTGCGCCTCACGCGCGATGAACGGTTTGCCGCCGCGGCCGGGGACAGTTATTTTATCACCCGCATTGTGCCTGATTTGGAGGTTGCCGCGCAGCGAACTATTTATAAGATGTTCATTGCGTGCTCGCGCGAGCGGGAACAGACCATCGATTTCGGCGGCCTGCCCACTGTGCGTTTTACGCCGCACTGCATGTTCATCGAGCCGACCGACAAGGCAAACGGCATTCGCCGCCTGATGGACGTGCTCGGCGCGCCGTATGAGGATGTTGTTGTGTTCGGTGATGGGACAAACGACCTCAAAATGTTTGACTCCGCGTGGATGTCCATCGCCATGGGCAACGCCCGTCCGGCACTCAAGCAGGCTGCGGACTATGTCACAACCTCCTGCGAACAGGACGGCATCTGGAACGCCTGCCGCCATTTCGGCTGGGTGTGAACCGAAAAAAGAAATCGTCGGAAAACGAAAAAAAAGCTTGCAATACCATGACGGATATGGTATTATAACCTTACGACTGTAATGCCTAAACCGGAAAGAGGTGAAACAACATGAAGCAGGGTATCCATCCCGACTATAAGCAGACGACTATTCGCTGCGCTTGCGGCAACGTAATTGAGACTGGCTCCACCAAGGAGAACATTGTCGTTGACGTTTGCTCGAAGTGTCACCCGTTCTTCACCGGTAAGCAGAAGCTGGTAGACACCGGCGGACGTGTTGATCGCTTCAAGAAGCGTTTCAATCTCGACAAGTAATGAGAAACCATCGAATGCCGCAAATTCGGTTTTCGATGGTTTTTTATTTTTTTTGGAGGCTGCCGGAAAGGAGAAATCAAATGGAAATCCAAACCGACGAGAAAAAAATCGAAAAAGCTGTGCTGGTTGGACTGTCGTGCCATTCGTTCGGGCCGGATGAGGACTCGGATGAACGCACCATGGCAGAACTCGCCGCGCTGCTCGAAACCGCAGGCGGCGAATGCGTGGGTATGACCTTGCAGAACCGTCCGGCGCCTGATGCGCGTACTTTTATTGGCGAAGGCAAGGCTGAAGAGGTCAAAGCGCTCGCGGAGATGAACGACGCCGACCTGATTATCTTTGATAACGAGCTGTCGCCCTCGCAGATGAGCAATCTGGAGGAGCTGACCGGCAAAACCGTCCTCGATCGCTCGGCGCTGATTCTCGATATCTTCGCGCAGCGCGCCCGTACCGGCGAAGGTAAGCTTCAGGTTGAACTGGCGCAGTATCAGTATATTCTGCCGCGTCTGGCCGGCCTGGGCAAAAGCATGAGCCGTCTGGGCGGCGGTATCGGTACGCGCGGCCCCGGTGAGAGCAAGCTGGAAAGCGACCGCCGCCATATCCGCCGCCGTATTGATAAGCTGCGCGATGATCTGGAGCAGGTGCGTCAGGTGCGTGCCGTGCAGCGCCGCCAGCGCAAGAAAACCGAAATGCCGATGGTTGCCATTGTCGGCTATACCAACGCAGGTAAATCGACCCTGCTCAACCTGCTGACCGGCGCGGGTATCGAAGCCAATGACCGTCTATTTGATACCCTCGACCCGACGACACGCAAAAAACGCATTTCGGATACGCAGGAAATCCTGCTCAGCGATACGGTCGGCTTTATCCGCAAGCTGCCGCACCATCTGGTCAGCGCCTTTAAAGCGACGCTTGAAGAACTCAGCTACGCCGATTTGCTGCTGCATGTGGTGGATGTGTCTGACCCGGACTGGGAAATCCATGCACAGACGGTGGATAAGGTCATCACACAGCTTGGCGCACAGGAAATTCCGCGTATCATCGTTTATAATAAGGTGGACCGCTGCGATATCCTGCCGTATACGGCTGCGGACAGCGTGCTGCTTTCGGCCAAAACCGGAAAGGGCGAAGCCGAACTGCTTGCCGCCATTGAAAAAGCGCTCGGACGCGGCAAGCATCAGATGCGGCTGCTGATTCCGTACAGCGACGGCGCAGCGCTCGATTTGCTGCACCGCGAAGCACAGGTGCTTTCGGTCGAATATGTAGGCGAGGGCACGCTTGTGGAAGCCATTATGGATGACAAAACCTGCGGACGGATGCAGAAATACGCAGCCGAGGAGTAAAAATGGCGGAAAAAGACTACTTTGTCCCGTTTGAGCAATACGGGGAAGACAACTTTGTCGAAAAACGCTCGAAATTCACTGGGCGGCTGTGGCATGTGGAAACGCCGGAAGAAGCAGTCGCCAAAGTGAAGGAAATGCGCGAAAAATATTGGGACGCGACGCACAACTGCTCTGCGCTGATTGTGGGGGAGCGCGGCGAATAT
>JBJDZO010000087.1:0-3889 GCA_051868095.1 Butyricicoccus sp.
GAGGAATGAAGTATGAAAATCGTAGCCATCAACGGAAGTCCGCGTAAGGGCGGCAACAATGCACAGTGCCTTGAGCGCATGGGTAAGGTATTTGCTGCCGAGGGCATTGATTTCGAAGTATTACAGCCGGGTGCGCAGGTGCATCCTTGTCTAGCCTGCTACCACTGTCTGGACAACGGTACGCTGCACTGCATCCAGAAGGATGATATGGTCAACGAGATCATCGACAAGTGCATTGAGGCGGACGGCATCCTCCTCGCATCGCCGGTTTATCACGGCGGCATTGCAGGCAGCATGAAGTGCGTCATGGATCGTGTTCTGCTGGCGGCCTGCTGCGGCGAGAATCAGTTCCACCACAAGGTTGGCGCGGCGCTGTGCACGCTGCGCCGTTCGGGCGGCATGGAGACCTATCAGCAGCTGCTTGGCCTGATGGACGCTATGGAAATGGTGATCGTGACTTCGGACTACTGGAATGCCGTACACGGCGCTGAGATTGGTGAGGCCATGCAGGATGTTGAGGGCGTCGAGGTTGTTGAGAAGCTGGCGCGCAACATGGCTTGGATGGTCAAGGTAATCAACGCCGCCAAGGGTAAGATCGACCCGCCGGAAACCCATCCGCGCACTATGATGAACTTTATCCGTTAAACAGAAAAAACGCTCCGGATTTTGTCCGGAGCGTTTGCTTTTTTATGCGTCACTGAGCAGCATGCGGTCGTTCTCGATGTTGAATTTTTCGAGCAGGTCGCGCACCTTGAGGTTCTTTTTCTCCTCGCCGCTGATATCAACCACCACGCGGCCCGCATCCATCATAATCAGGCGGTTGCCATACTGGATGGCGTGCTTCATGTTGTGGGTGACCATCAGAGTGGTTAGGCCGTCGCGTGCAACGATTTCCTCGGTCAGCTGCAAAACCTTGTCGGCCGTTTTCGGGTCGAGCGCCGCGGTGTGCTCGTCGAGCAGCAGCAGGTCGGGCTTTTTGAGGGTTGCCATCAGCAGGGTCAGCGCCTGACGCTGACCGCCCGACAGCAGACCAACTTTACTGGTCATGCGGTCTTCGAGACCGAGGCCAAGCATGGCGAGCTTTTCGCGGTACAGCTTGCGTTCTGCCTGCGTGATGCCCTTGTGCAGGCCGCGCCGTTCACCGCGGCGAAACGCGAGCGCAAGATTTTCTTCAATGCCCATGCTGGCTGCCGTGCCCATCATCGGGTCCTGAAATACGCGGCCCAGGAAGCGTGCACGTTTGTGCTCGGGCAGATTGGTCAGATTAAAGCCGTTCAGGCGGATGAGACCATCATCCGGCGGAAATACGCCCGCAATCAGGTTGAGCATGGTCGATTTGCCAGCACCGTTGCCGCCGATGACGGTTACGAAATCGCCGTTATTCAGCGTCAGATTCAGGCCGTTGATCGCGCGCTTTTCATTGATTGTGCCGGCGTTGAAGGTCTTGAATACGTCTTTGATTTCCAGCATGTTATTTGCCCTCCTTTGCGGCGGATGCTGCGGGTTTGGATGCCGCGCGGAAGTATTTCCCCTTCCAGTAGGGGACAGCCAGGAAAATCGCAACAATAATTGCGGACAGCATCTTGAGGTCGTTGGAGTTCAGGCCGAGGGTCAGAACGATCTGGATGACCAGATAATAGATGACCGCGCCAAGCGAAACGCCGAGCAGCTTGAACGCGAAGTTGCGGAACACGCGGGAGAATACCACTTCGCCGATGATAACCGCCGCCAGACCAATGACGATGGCGCCGCGGCCGGCGTTGACATCGGCAAAGCCCTGATACTGCGAATAGAGCGCGCTGGCGAGCGCGACAATGCCGTTGGACAGCATAAGGCCAAAAACCTTGTTGCGGTCTACATTGATGCCCTGTGCGCGGCTCATGTTCGGGTTTGCGCCGGTCGCGCGGATCGAACAGCCCAGCTCGGTGCCGAAGAACCAGTACAGCAACGCGATAATAAGCGCCGTAAAGACAAGGACCACAAGAATCGGGTTATCGAGCGCAGTGTGCTTGACGTTGCGCAGCGAAACGAGCAGATTGTACTTGTCCGGATTGATTGCGATATTGGCCTTGCCGCTCATGATGCGCAGGTTGACCGAAAACAGCGCCAGCTGCGTTAGAATACCGGCGAGAATAGCCGGGATACCCATAAAGGTATGCAGCATGCCGGTTACTGCACCAGCGATCATGCCGATGAGGAAAGCGCACAGCATAGCGAGCCAGACATTCATACCGCTCGTCATCAGCACGATGCAGACCGCGCCGCCGGTGGCCATGGTGCCGTCTACGGTCAGATCGGCCAGATCGAGTACCTTATAAGTAATGTATACACCGATAGCCATCAGACCCCAGATGAAGCCCTGCGCACACGCGCCGGGCAGCGCGCTGAGCAGTCTTGTGAAAAATTCCACTTGGATTCCCCCTGATTATGTTAGATATATAATAGCATTATAGCAAAAAGAAGCGGAAAAGGAAAGTCCCTTCCGCTTCTTTTCCTAATTGGACTGAATTACTCGGTAATTGCCTCGTAGCCGTCCGGAATCTCAACGCCCAGAGCAGCGCAGTTTGCCTCGTTGTACATCTTGGTGAAGTTCGGAGCAGGCTGAATCTCCATGGAACCCGGCTCAGCGCCCTTGACCAGAATGTCATATGCCAGCTGACCGGTGATCACACCCAGATCATAGTAGTCGATCGACAGAGTCGCTACGCCGCAGCCGGAGCAGATGCCCTGCTCGCCCGCGATAACCGGAACCTTTTCCGGCAGAACGACATTTGCAATCGCCTCCGTGCAGGAAGCTGCAGTGTTATCAGTCGGGATGTAGATGACATCGCTGGCCGAAGCTGCGCTCTGCGTTACAGAAGCAACGTCGTTGGAGTCGGTGAACGCATACTCGGTGCAGGTGTAACCCATTGCCTCAAGCAGCGGCTTGATGACGCCAACCTGATATGCGGAGTTCGGCTCAGCCGAGCAGTACAGCAGACCAACGTTTTTCGCATCCGGGAACAGCTCGTTGAGCATGTCTGCCTGACCGTCCAGCGGCGCGAGGTCGGTGGTACCCGCAATGTTGGTACCGGTGGTGCCGTTCCAGTCACTGATGTCCAGTGCGGTCGCGTAGTCGGTAACCGAGGTACCGAGAATCGGGATGTCCGCGGTGCCGGCCTGAGCAGCCTGCAGCGCCGGAGTTGCGTTGGCCATGATGAGGTCCACGCTGTTCGAAACAAAGCCGTTGATGATGGTGGAGCAGTTTGCGGACTCGCCGGATGCGTTCTGCTCGTCGAACTCAACGGTTGCGCCGTCCGCTTCGATCAGCTCGGTCAGCTTGTCGCGGAAGCCCTTGGTGGCTGCGTCAAGTGCCGGATGCTGAACCAGCTGACAGATACCGATGTTATAGCTGCCTTCTGCAACGGGCTTACCCGCATCAGGATCGTCTGCCGAACCGCTGCCGGAGGAAGCGGGCGCGCTCGAACTGCCGCCGCATGCGGTCATAGACAGCGCCATGACGCCGGCCAGAGCAGCCGCGAGGAGCTTTTTGGATTTTCTCATAACATATCACCCTTTGGTTGAGTTTTGCGCAGAAGGACGCTTTCCTTCTACAATTTTAGATTTTAGCAGTTCAAAGCCCAATGGTCAAGGATTTTATCCAGCGCAGGAAAACTTTTCTGTCCGCGCACCCGTCCGGGAGGGAACGGTCTGGCAATACAAAAAAACCAAGAAATAGTTGCTGAATTTGTGCAAAATCAGTATTATCCCTGTTTTATAAGAGTCGATATGCATGAATATTCCGCCTTTTCTTTGGGCAAAAAGCACGAAAAGCACGGGCGATGGGAACCAGAACCAAAGAAAATGCCGAAAAAGAAAAATGTGAGAAAAAAAGCTTTCTTTTTCGAAA
>JBJDZO010000088.1:0-3866 GCA_051868095.1 Butyricicoccus sp.
CCCTCGGCCTGTTCCTGCCGCTGATCGTTGTAAACTGCATCATCCTCGGCCGTGCTGAGGCATATGCTTCCAAGAACAAGGTGCTCCCCTCCGCGCTCGACGGCGTGTGCATGGGCATCGGCTTCACCTTCGCGCTCGTCCTCATGGGCTTCACCCGTGAGCTGCTCGGCGCTGGCACCATCCTGTCCGGTTATGTCGGCGCGGACAAGCTCGGCATCCAGATCCCGGGTCTGTATCAGTATCCGGTTTCCATGATGATCCTGCCGGCCGGCGGCTTCCTGATGATGGGCTTTATCCTCGCTGCCATCCAGCACATCATGAACAAGAAGGAGGGCAAGTAAATGAATTACTTTGAAGCTGTACAGGCAGGTCTGCCGGGCAGCATGGCGCTGACCGACATCCTGTTCCTTGCCATCTCCGCCGTTCTCGTCAACAACTACATCCTTGTCCAGTTCCTTGGCTGCTGCTCGTTCTTCGGCGTATCCAAGAAGACCGATACCGCAGTCGGCATGGGCATGGCGGTTATCTTCGTTATGGCGCTGGCCTCCATCGTTTCGTGGTGCGTCCAGTACTTCATCCTGACTCCCCTGAACCTCGATTACATGCAGACCCCGGCGTTCATCCTCGTTATTGCAACGCTGGTACAGTTCGTTGAGATGTTCATGAAGAAGGCTATGCCGGCTCTGTATCAGGCGCTCGGTATCTTCCTTCCCCTGATCACCACCAACTGTGCGGTTCTGGGTGCTGCGATCACCAACATCGACAACGGCAACTCCTTCATCGGTTCGGTTGTTTACGGTGTGTTCGCGGGCGTCGGCTACATGGTTGCCATCGTAATCTTCGCGTCTGTCCGTGAGCGTATGGAAGTTTCCTCCAAGTGCCCCAAGTGCTTCGAAGGCTTCCCGATCGCTCTGGTTTCCGCGTCTCTGCTGGCGATGTCCTTCATGGGCTTCTCCGGTCTGAAGATCTGGTAAGCGCTGTATAAAGGAGTGTGTGTAAGAATGGATATGCAAAACATCATTTATGCAGTCGCTACGCTTAGTATCATGGGCCTGCTGTTCGCAATCCTGCTCGGCGTCGCGGCGAAGATTTTCGCCGTTGAGGTCGATGAGCGCGTACCGCTCGTTCGTGAGTGCCTGCCGGGTGCAAACTGCGGCGGCTGCGGCTTCCCGGGCTGTGACGGTCTGGCGGCTGCTATCGTTGAGGGCAAGGCTCCGGTCAATGGCTGCCCCGTAGGCGGCGCGGCTGCTGCCGAGAAGATCGCGCAGGTTATGGGCGTTGAGGTTTCGAACGAAGAGCCCAAGGTTGCGCACGTACACTGTGCCGGCGGCTGCAAGGCGGTTGACAAGGCCAAGTACGAGGGTCTGCAGGACTGCAACGCGGCTATGCGTGTTGCTTCCGGCCCGAAGGAATGTGCATTCGGCTGCATGGGTCTCGGTTCCTGTGTATCGGCCTGTGCGTTTGACGCCATCCACATTGTGGACGGCAAGGCGCTGGTCGATCCCGAGAAGTGTGTTGCCTGCGGCAAGTGTGTTGCAACCTGCCCGAAGAAGCTGATCGATCTGGTTCCGAAGTCCAAGAAGGTTCACGTCAACTGCGCGAACCGCGACAAGGGCGCGGTTGCCATGAAGGTTTGTGAGGTTTCGTGCATCGGCTGCATGAAGTGCCAGAAGACCTGTAAGTTCGACGCCATCCATGTTGAGGGCGGCGTTGCCAAGATCGACTACGACAAGTGCAAGGGCTGCAAGATGTGTGCAAAGGCTTGCCCGCGCAATTGCATCGAGCCGGTTCCGACCGCAGAAGAAAAGGAAAAGTTTAACGCCATGATGAAGGCACAGGCAGAGAAGGCCAAGCAGGCCGCTGCTGCCGCCGCAGCCGCAAAGGCTGAGGAAGCGCCGAAGGCGTAATCAGGGTCCGGGGCTGTGCCCCGGCGCGATCCAGCCGCGCAGGCTGGCCGCGCACCGCAGTGCGCGGAACTCCCCTCAAAGACCCGGCCCCTCCGGGTCTTTGACTTTTCTGCAAAAATGAAAAGCGTCCGGCAAAAGCCGGACGCTTTTTTTGTGGCGTATCGGTTCAAAAGCCCGGAAAACCAAGCTTTCGAAAGGGATTTCGCGGCCTGCGGGCCGCGATCAGGCTGCGCGCCTGAACTGCCCCGGACCCTTTTTGGGGGTGTCGTTTATACGGTTGCCTTCCACAGGCCGTGCAGATTGCAGTACGCATATGCCGCAACCGGCTTGTCGCCGCCCGCCAGAACGAAAACTGCCTTGGGCTCTGCGCCCGGTACCAATGCCTTGCGCTGGCCGCCCTGCTCGGTCTGGAGATAAATCCACTCGATGAAATGCTCCTCTGCCATCGGATGTACCGCCGCGCCAACCGAAACGGTCACTTCGCCGCCGACAACCTGAATCACCGGCACGTGCTTCTCCTGCGCAGCGTCCTTGCTGCCCGGAATCAGCTCGGTCATCTTCTGGCCGCAGCACATCATCGGCACACCGGCGTCATGAATCACGCCAACCAGATTGCCGCAATGCTCACATACAAAAAAACGGGGTTCTTTCATCATCCGTCTCCTCCTTTAAACTCTTAATTGATAACAGTTCCTATTTGTTATTACCATATCACAGCGCATTCCCTATGTCAAGGGCATTTTATCGTTTGCCTGTTCCATCTCGTTCGGAATTTTTTCCCTCCAGCTCGCCCAGCGCACGCTGGAACAGCTCGAGATGATGCTCCTCATCCTGACGGATACGCCCGATCAGCGCCCGTGGAGCGCCTTCCATGCGTTCCATCAGCCGCCGGTACTCCTCGCATGCCTGCCGCTCACTCTGCGCCGCACGGCGCAGCATCGCCGCCGTATCGCCGCCATACGACACCGCGCCCGATGACCACCACACCGGTCGGCCATTCGTGTAGCTGAGCAGCCGCGGGTCGCCGCCAAACTGCAAAATAAGCTGTCCCAGTTTTTCCAGATGTACCATTTCCATCTTGGATACACAGGCGAACAGATCGGACAGGTCGCTTGGCCCGGCTGCACCGGTCATCAGGCTGTTGTAAAAGTATCCGGTGATGGCGGTCAGCTCTCCGTGCGCGCCTGCATACGAGCGAAACAGCTCACGCACCAGCCCCGGATTCGGCTTTTGCGGCCCTACCTTGGGCCACGGCGCCGTCGACATATTATACACACATTTATTCACAGCGTTTCGCCTCCTGTCGCTTTGTCAACAGCTTATGCACAAAGCTGTCAAATGGTGACTCAGGAAACGCGAGAAAAAAAACGCGAGATTTCGTGTAATGTGCCAAAAGCATTCCGGCCACCTTGACAAGGGCGGATAAACAGTCTACAATACTAAGTACAGCTTGTCCGCAAGCCCTATATCTTGTGCGGTGGACAAGCTGTAACTACGAAATTTTGTGAAATTTGCGTGCATTGCAAATTTTTTGCATTTGGAAAGGCTAGGCAGAACCAATGATTAAGCAAATCGTCAAACGAGACGGCCGGACGGTAGATTTTGAGCTGGATAAGATCGCGGAAGCGATTTTTAAGGCGGCGCAGGCATCCGGCGGCCGGGATTATGACATGGCGACCGAGCTGGCCGGCCAGGTAGAATCCGCACTCGAAGCCGATTCGCTGACCTGCCCGACAGTAGAACAGGTACAGGATGTTGTGGAAAAAGTGCTGGTCAAAAATGGCCACGCACGCACGGCCAAAAAATACATCCTCTATCGTGACGAACGCACCCGCGTGCGCGAGATGAACACCCGCCTGATGAAGGTTTACGAAGACCTGACCTTCCAGTCCTCGCTGGAAAATGACGTCAAGCGCGAGAACGCCAACATTGACGGCGACACCGCCATGGGCACCATGC
>JBJDZO010000089.1:0-3828 GCA_051868095.1 Butyricicoccus sp.
ACGCGCTCCTTTTCCAGCTCCTTGAACTTCTTCTTGCTCATCGCGCGGCGCACCATATCCGCCTTGCCAAGCGAATAGCCCGCGAGCGACTGGAACACCTGCATGACCTGTTCCTGATAGACCATACAGCCATAGGTAACCGACAGGATCGGTTCCAGCAGCGGATGCCTGTATTGCACCTTTTCCGGGTGATGCTTGCACTCGATGTAGCGCGGAATCGACTGCATCGGCCCCGGACGGTACAGCGCCACAATCGCCGTGATGTCCTCAATCGACTGTGGTTTCAGTCCGGTGGCAACGTTTGTAATCCCCGCCGATTCGAGCTGGAACACGCCCATAGTCTTGCCCTGCGCCAGCATTGCGTAGGTCTCCGGGTCATCAATCGGCGCTTTTTCCATTGAAAAATCGGGCGTATGGCGGCAGATGAGCTTTTCGGCGTCCGCGATGACGGTCAGATTGCGCAGGCCGAGAAAGTCCATCTTGAGCAGGCCAAGTTCCTCGAGCGTGACCATCGTGTATTGCGTGACCATCTGTTCATCGTTGCGCGCAAGCGGCACATAGGTATCAACCGGGTCCTTGGTGATGACCACGCCGGCCGCATGGGTCGAAGCATGCCGGGGCATGCCTTCCAGCTTGCGCGCGGTGTCGATCAGATTTTTGACCGTCGGGTTGCCCTCGTACATCTTTTGCAGCTCGGGATTGACCTTCAGCGCCTTGTCAATCGTAATGTGCAGTTCGTTCGGCACCTGCTTGGCAACCGCGTCCACCTCATTGTATGGGATGCTGAGGGCGCGGCCCACGTCACGGATAGCGCCGCGCGCGGCCATGGTACCAAAGGTGACGATCTGTGCTACGCGGTCCTTGCCGTACTTGCGGGTCACGTAATCGATGACCTCCGGGCGGCGCACGTAGCAGAAATCCACGTCAATATCGGGCATGGACACGCGCTCCGGGTTGAGGAAACGCTCGAAATAGAGCGAATACTGAATCGGGTCGAGGTCGGTGATGGCGAGGCAGTAGGATACAACCGAACCAGCCGCCGAGCCGCGCCCGGGGCCGACCGGAATGCCGTTTTTCTTGGCGTAGCCGATGAAATCGGACACAATCAGGAAGTAATCGACAAAGCCCATTTTGTCAATCATATCCAGTTCATATTGCAGACGGGCACGCACGGTGCCATCATCGTTCGGGTAGCGCACCGCAAAGCCATCGTCGCACAGCTTTTGCAGATATTCGCGTGCGGTATAGCCTTCGGGTACGTCGAATTCGGGCAGGTGATACTTGCCGAACTCGAACTCGACCTGACAGCGCTCGGCGATTTTGACCGTATTTTCGAGCGCTTCCGGGTGGTTCGGGAACAGCGCGGCCATTTCGTCCCGGCTCTTGATGAAAAATTCCTCGGTTTCGAACTTCATGCGCGTCGGGTCATCGACCGTCTTGCCCATCTGAATCGCCATCAGCACATCCTGAATCTTGGCGTCCTCACGGGTCAGATAATGGGCGTCGTTGGTGGCAACCAACGGAATACCGGTCTCCTCGGACAGATGATAGAGCGCACGGTTGACGTTTTTCTGCTCCTCGATGCCATGATCCTGAATTTCAAGGAAGTAATTGCCCTCCCCGAAGATATCGCGGTACGCGAGCGCGGTCTCCTTCGCGCCGTCGTAATCGCCGTTCATGAGCTTGTTCGGAATCTCGCCCGCCAGACACGCCGACAGGCAGATGAGGCCTTTGTGGTGCTTTTTGAGCAGCTCGAGATCGACGCGCGGCTTGATGTAGAAGCCCTCGGAAAAGGACAGGCTGACCATGTGGATAAGGTTGCGGTAGCCCTCCATATTTTCGCAGAGCAAAATCAGGTGGCGATGCCATTCGCCGCCCACGTAGTTTTTATCAAAACGGGAACCCGGCGCCACGTATACCTCACATCCGATGACCGGATGAATGCCGCGTGCCTTAGCTGCCCGGTAGAAATCAATCGCGCCGTACATCACGCCATGGTCGGTCAGCGCAACCGCCGGCTGGCCAAGCGCGGCCACGCGGTCCATCAGTTCCTCAATCCGGCATGCGCCGTCGAGCAGGCTGTATTCGCTGTGTACGTGCAGATGGGCAAAACGTTCCATTTATTCTCCTTCCTGCTCGAGCAAAGTCTGTGAAATCTGCATGATGCGCCGTAGGCGATGGCTGAGGCCGGGCTTGGAAATCGGCGGGTCAAACAGCGCCGCGAGTTCGGACAGACTGGCCGTCGGATGCGCCACGCGCAGATCAACCGTGTCCCGCAGATTTTCCGGATAGATTTCGATGCCGCCGATCGCAAGCGCGCGCTCAATCGCGGCAATCTGCCGCGCGGACACATCGGTGGTTTTGACCAGATTGGCGGTCTCGCAGTTGACCTGACGGTTGATGTTGTTGCGCAGGTTTTTCTCCACCTTGGCCTCCATAATCGCCATCGCGGCCCGCGATGCGCCGATGCGCGTGAGCAGATCCTCGATTCCAGCCGTATCCTTGAGATAAATCAGATAGGATGTGCGCCGGGCGGTCATTTTGGGCGCAACGCCATGGTCGAGCATCAGGCTGACCACCTCGCGGCACAGCGTCTGATGGCTGCACTTGATCTCCAGATGGCTTTTCTTGTCCGGCCCGGCGACCGAACCGCTCATCAGGAAAATGCCGCGCAGAAAAGACGCCGCGCAGCATTCGTCCTCAACCATATTGCGGTTGAGGTGGTAGGTGATATAGCTTTTGAAATCGTAGCCGAGCTTGCCCATGATGGTGCGCAGGCTGCGTTCATCGGTGATATGCAGCACCCGGCGGCGGCCGCTCACCACAGGTGTGACCTTCACGCCGAACACCTTGTCAAGCAGCAGCGCGGCGCGGCGCGCAAACATCTGCGACTCGGTGGTGATGCGGATTTCCCGGTGGGTAAACACAGCCGCGTACAACAGAATGCCGTAAATCTCGGCAAGCTGGCAGCAGCTGCGGCCAAGAGGCGCCCGACATAGCTCGGTTTTGGTTTTTTCCGAAAAGGACATGCTCCGTCCCTCCCCTTTAGCCGCGCTGGTAATCACGATGTACCGCCATGGCGTTGCCGCCGTTCGCGTTGATGTGTTCGGTCAGCGCCTCAGTGATGGCGACCGAACGGTGCTTGCCGCCCGTGCAGCCAATGCAGATAACGAGCGACGCTTTGCCTTCCGCCGCATAGCGCGGCAGCAGGAAGTCGATCATATTGGTCAGATACTCCATGAGCTGATCGGCCACGCCATCCTGAAAAACGTAATCACGCACACATTTTTCGGTGCCGTTGTGCTCGCGCAGACTGATTTCATAGTACGGATTGGGCAGGAAACGCACATCAAACACCAGATCGGCTTCGGTCGGGATGCCGTACTTAAAGCCGAACGACTGCACGCTGACCTGCATCAGCTCCCCTGCGTCAGCCTCGGAGAAAATCTTAATCAGGTGCTCACGCAGAGCGGCCGCCGAAAACCGCGTGGTATCAACCACATAATCGGCCCTCTCACGCACGGTCGTCAGCATCTTTCGCTCTTTTTCGATGGCCTCGTGCATGCTCACGCCGCGGGCCATCAGCGGATGCTTGCGGCGAGTCTCCTTATACCGGTGAATGAGCGTTTCGGTCTCGGTGTCAAGGAACAGGATACTGTATTCACAGCCCATGGACTTGATGCTGTCGAGCGAACCAAAAAGCTGATCAAAGTCGCCTCCCGCGCGCACGTCGGTGACGAGCGCAACCTTTTCATAGCGCTCGGTCGCGGCGAAGCAGACCTCGGCGAACTGCGGAATCAGCTTGATCGGCAGGTTATCCACGCAGTA
>JBJDZO010000090.1:0-3828 GCA_051868095.1 Butyricicoccus sp.
ACACCTGCTTCCCAAGCAGGATAGGCGGGTTCGATTCCCGTATCCCGCTCCACAAAAGAAACCGCTTTTGCCTGACAGACAAAAGCGGTTTCTTTTTAACAAAAAATCTCGCATGTTAATCTGCGTTGCTTGCGGCAATGGGCCAATTCCCATACAATGGCGGCAGCAACTGAAAGAAAGGATGATATGACCCATGCTAAACGAAAACATAAAAGCAATCAGGAAATCAAAAGGCCTTTCGCAAGAAGAACTTGCTGTCAAACTAAATGTGGTACGACAGACAATCTCAAAATGGGAGCAGGGATTATCCGTGCCCGACGCTGATATGTTGATTGCAATATCAGAAGTCCTTGAAACGCCTGTAAGCACTTTGCTTGGAGAAACCGTTGTTGCGCCGGAAGCAGATGACTTAAAAGCAATTTCTGAAAAACTGGAGATTATAAACTTACAGCTGGCACAAAGAAAGACGACAAGGCGAAACGTATTTCATTGTCTGCTGATCTCATTGTGTGCAGTTATAGGAATCATTTTTGCAGTCTTAGTCATATTCCACAGTCCCTACTTGGGTTGGAACTATGGTGATCCTGAAACCGCCGTTGTTGGAGTCGCTTTTCACACATTTGAATGGCTGTATGTTCGGATAGCACCGATTCTCTTTGTAGGGGCAATCATTGGAGTTTTCCTGACACGAGCGAAAGAATAAAACCAAGCTACTTTTATAGAGGAACTTGTGAATAAAGCCGAATATGCCAAACCGTTGGATGCAATTCCTTGGAAAGCAAATTGCTGTTTTAGAACCACAACGAGCAGAAGAGTCAATTCCCGTTTACTGATTCACAGTTACGCACCGTTTGCGTGCTCTTTGGGCAAAAACCTCCGATGCTTTGCATCGGAGGTTTTTTCATAGTTCCAAGGTTTCTTTTATTACAGCAGCATCACGCCGGCGGCTTCGCAGGCGGAAATGGTCTCATCGTCCCAGACGGAGGCCTGCACCTCGCCGATGTGTGCCTTGCCAAGCAGGAGCATGGACAGGCGCGACTGGCCGATGCCGCCGCCGATGGTGAGTGGCAGTTCGCCGCTCAGCAGCATTTTATGATACGTCCGGCTCCGGCGGTCGTCGCAGCCGGCGATGGTGAGCTGCCGGTCCAGACTTTCCGGATCGACGCGGATACCCATGGACGAAAGCTCGAACGCGCAGCCGAGCAGATCGTTCCAGAAGAGAATGTCGCCGTTCAATGTCCAGTCGTCATAGTCCGGCGAGCGGCCGTCGTGCTTCTGGCCGGATTTAAGCGCGCCTCCAATGCCGATGATGAAGGTGGTCGGATGCTCCTTGACGAAGGCGTTTTCCCGCTGTTTCGGCGTCAGCTCCGGATAGCGATCCTCCAGCTCCTGTGTGGTGACGAACGTGACCTGACGCTGCAGCTTCGGCAGCACCTTGAGCTGAGGATAGATGGCCTGCATGGTGTCCTGCGTGTCGCACACGGCGGAGACAATGTCCATGACCGTGGATTTCAGATAGTCGATCGTGCGGTCCTTTTGCTCGATGACCTTTTCCCAGTCCCACTGGTCCACATAGACGGAGTGCAGATTGTCCAGAACGTCCTCGTCGCGCCGGATGGCGTTCATGTCGGTATACAGCCCCTTTCCGGGATAGAAGTGATAGCGATACAGCGCCATGCGCTTCCACTTGGCCAGAGACTGCACGACCTGCGCTTCACGGCCGGTGTGCAGGATGTCGAACGAGACCGGGCGCTCATAGCCGTTGAGGTTGTCGTTCAAGCCGGTGGACTCTTCCACAAACAGCGGCGCGGACACGCGAAACAGATTCAGATTGGCCGCGAGCTGATCCTCAAACAGGCGCTTGAGCAGACCGATGGCCTTTTGCGTCTCGTAAATTCTCAGCAGGCTTTTGTATCCTTCGGGAATGTAGGTGTTCATTTTGATATTCCGTCCTCCGTCAGCATGCGGATCAGATCGTGATACACGTCCTCCGCGTTATTTTTGAAATAGTGTTCCATGCGCTCTGCCTGCTGTGGATCCGCGGCGAGCAGCTCCAGAGACAAAATTTTGCCGATCCCGTCCGACAGCGCCAGCGTCACGCTGCACGCGCCGCTTTCCGATACGGTATGCTTGGCGGTGATCATTGCGGCGCGGCGCATTTTTTCCGCGATGGGCGCAGTGATGCGGCTGGCCTTGGTGCGCACGGAGTACGGCAGACTGCTGCCGACTTCCGCCACGTTGCGGCTGCCCTTTTCCGTGATACGGTATTTCCCGCGTTTCTCCTCAATGTGGTTGGTTTCCACCAGCTCCGCCAGGCAATCGGAGTAGTCGAAATAGCCGATGCCGTCGTCACAAAAAACCAGCTCCGACAAGGTCTGCGCGTCCACAGGGGAGGGGAGCTGATTGAGAATATAGAGGATCAGGATTTTGATATCCAGCTTCTCATGGATAAATCCAAAGCGATCCATACCGGTTCACCTCACTTGACAACTTGATCGACACAAAGCGCAGCCGCACCGCGCTCCGTGTCCTCAGATAATACATTATACTTCCGGAAACGAATTGTGTAAAGCAAATTGCTCGGATTTTTCAAATGGAATCACATCAAAACCCAACTTGCATACACTATAGTGAAGCGAGCTTCAATCTTATGCCGGGAGGTTTTGAAATGGCAGACAGAGTAGTACCGGGACCGGTCGAAAGCACCGCAGCCGTCCGGGAAGCGGTTTGCATCCATACACGAAAGATTTTTGACAGTTGTAAAGACAAAGACTGCGTTGACGACCTGCGCGTATATCCGACCGCGTGCTCGCAGGCGTATATCGACAACGCATTCAGCATCCGCGCGCGGTCGGCGGAGCTGCTGTATGCGGATGTGCACGTCAAGGAGATCACGTTCAACAAAGGCTATTATACGGTGGACGTTACATATTTCTACCGTGTGAAGGGCGAAACGTTCCCTGCGGGAGAGACGGTCACCGGCCTTGCGATTTTCGACAAGCGCGTGATGCTTTTCGGCAGCGAGGCGAGCGCCAAGACGTTCTCGTCCGACGACTGCGGCTGCGTGCCGGATTGCGCCGGACTGCCGATCGGCGTGGTTGAGTCGGTCGATCCGATTGCGCTGCACATGAAGATCGTGGACAACGACTGTGTGGCGGCGACAGAGGCTGAGCAGCGCGCCATCCCAAGGGCGATTATGGACGCCATGGGCGAAGATCTGGTGCTCTGCGACCGGCCGCGCCGGCTGTATGTCACCATTGGGCAGTTTTCCATCATCCGCCTGGAGCGCGATACACAGCTTCTCATCCCGGCTTACGACTACTGTATGCCGGATAAGGAGTGCGAAGGCTCCACGGAGGACGATCCCTGCACGATGTTCAGTCGGATCCGGTTCCCGGTTGACGAGTTCTTCCCGCCCGACAGCATCCACTGCGAGGAAGACTACCGGAGCATGCTGTAAAGAGAATTTGTTCGCAAGAAAAAACACCCATCGGCATAACCGATGGGTGTTTTTTGCATAGAAGAATCAGTATACCTTGGTCCAGACTTCGCAGAAGAGCTCCTCAGAGGTAAGCGGATTCAGCTTCACGGTCAAAGTATAATCGTGAGAGTTGGTCGCTTCCTGAATGGCTGCATAGTACCAAGCGCCCTTCGGGTTATCGGGCCAGTACTTTACGTTCGCACAGCTCTCGCAGCTTTCACTGTCGGGCTGACGGAGCAGGAGTCTGTTAACCAGCGTAACGGTTTCTGCGCGGGTGATGGGATCAGTCGGTCTGACCAAACCATTGCCGTCGCCCTCGACCAGACCAAGTTTGTACAGCAATTCAA
>JBJDZO010000091.1:0-16562 GCA_051868095.1 Butyricicoccus sp.
GTCCGTGACCGGAATTGTTTTGGTGCGCGGCGCGGGCGACCTCGCCACCGGCACGATTCTGCATCTGCACCGCTGCGGCCTGCGCATCGCGGCAGCCGAATGTGCGCGTCCGTCGGCCATCCGGCGGGCGGCGGCGTTCAGCGAAGCGGTCTACGACGGCGTAGCCGAGGTCGAAGGCACGGTCTGCCGCCGTGTCACCGAGGCATGGGAGCTGGAATTGTGCTGGGCACGCGGCGAAGTGCCGCTGCTGATCGATGAAACGCTTGCGTGTTTGGAATGGCTGCACCCGGCGGCGGTCGTGGATGCGATTTTAGCCAAGCGCAATCTGGGCACCCGCCGGGACATGGCGGCGGTGACGGTCGGCCTTGGACCGGGCTTTACGGCGGGCGAGGATGTAGATGCAGTCATCGAGACCATGCGCGGGCACGACCTTGGGCGCGTGCTGTATGAGGGCATGGCGCTGCCGAACACCGGCGTACCCGGGCTGATCGCCGGGGAAGGCGCGCGGCGCGTCATTCACGCCCCGGCAGACGGCGAAATTGTACACAAAGCGGCGATTGGCGATCTGGTCGAAGCCGGGCAGACGCTTGCCATGCTGGGCGATACGCCGGTGACGGCGACGCTGACCGGCGTACTGCGCGGCCTGATCCGGGAGGGCTATCCGGTCACAAAGGGGCTGAAAATCGCGGACATTGACCCGCGCCGCGAACAAGAAAAGAACTGCTTTACCGTGTCGGACAAGGCGCGGTGTATCGCGGGCGGTGTGCTGGAAGCGCTGCTGACGCTCGCGCGGGAAAAGGGGGTTTCGCTGCTGTGATCTATCTCGATAGCGCGGCGACCGGTTTTTTGAAGCCCGACTGCGTTGCGCAGGCGGTGTTTGACGCGATGCACACCATCGGCTCAGACGGCCGCAGCGCGCATGGGCTGGGGCTGGCCGCGTCGCGTGTCGTGTACCGCTGCCGCGAGCAGGTTGCAGCCTTGTTCGGGCTGCGTGACCCACTGCGCGTCGCGTTCACATCCGGTTCCACCGAGGCGCTGAACATAGCGATTTCCGGCCTGTTCGGGCCGGGGGATCACGTGATCACAACCGCTCTCGAGCACAATTCGGTGCTGCGGCCGCTGTATCGAACGGGCGCGGCGCTGACCGTGCTGCCCGCGGACGCAAAAGGGCAGATTGCCTACGACAGCCTGTGCGCGGCGCTGCGGCCGGAGACCAAAGGCGTCGTCTGCACCCATGTGTCCAATGTGACCGGAAATGTGCTTGATTTGGCTGAAATTGGCGCATTTTGCCGGGGAAATGGGCTGTATTTTGTGGTGGATGCGTCGCAGTCGGCGGGCGTGTTCGACATCGACATGACCGCGCTCGGCATTTCGGTGCTGTGCTTCACCGGGCACAAGGGACTGCTCGGCCCGCAGGGTACGGGCGGTCTGTGCGTGGCCGAAGGCGTGGAGCTTCCGCCGTTCAAGGTGGGCGGCAGCGGGGTGCACAGCTTCGACCGTGCGCATCCGGCGGCGATGCCGGGGCGGCTGGAAGCGGGCACACTCAACGCGCACGGTCTTGCCGGGCTGTCGGCGGCGCTGGGCTGGCTGGAAGCGCAGGGGCTGGAGCACCTTCGGCAGCGGGAACAGGCGCTCGCACGGCGGTTTTACGAGGGGGTCAAAGACCTCGCGGAGGTGAAAATCTACGGCGATTGGCCTGCGCCGGGGCGCGGCGCGATTGTGGCGCTTAATCTTGGAGACGAGGACGCGGGTGCGGTTGCGGACGCGCTGTGGGAGGATTTTGGCATCTGCACGCGCGCGGGTGCGCACTGTGCGCCGCTCATGCACGAGGCATTCGGCACTGCACAGCAGGGAATTGTGCGGTTTTCGTTCTCCCATTTCAATACCGAAGACGAGGTGGACACCGCGATTGCGGCGGTCCGCAGTCTGTGTGAGGGGTAAAAAACGGGAAACTGTTTTTGCTATAAAAACAACATTTTGGAGGGTACTTATGGAGTTCTTTCGCAAAAAAACGGGGCTGTTTGTCCTCGGCGCACTCGGCGGCCTGATGGCCGCGATTCTGGCTGTGCTCGGCAACCCGGGCAATATGGCGCTGTGCATCGCCTGCTTTATCCGCGACATCGCGGGCGGCATGAAGCTGCACACCGCGCCGGTCGTGCAGTACATCCGGCCGGAGATCATCGGCATTGTGCTCGGCGCATTTGTCGTATCGCTGGCAACCAAAGAATATCGTTCGCAGGCCGGTTCGTCTCCGGCCATCCGCTTTGTGCTGGGCGCGTGCATGATGACCGGTGCACTGGTCTTTCTGGGCTGTCCGCTGCGCATGGTGCTGCGCATGGCGGCGGGCGACCTGAACGCTTACGTGGCGCTCATCGGGTTTGTGCTCGGCGTAGGCACGGGTGCGCTGTTCCTGAAGAAGGGCTTTTCGCTTGGCCGCGCGTATGACACCAAACCGGCTTCGGGCGCGGTGCTGCCGGTCGGGCTGGCGCTGCTGCTGGTCTTTTCCGTGACCACCACCACGCTGTTTGCCGCGTCTGTCGAAGGCCCGGGCAGCATGCATGCGCCGGTTGCGGCATCGCTTGTGTGCGGTCTGGTATTCGGTGCGCTTGCACAGCGCAGCCGCATGTGCTTTGCCGGGTCGGTGCGTGATATCCTGCTGATGAAGGATTTTACACTGATTTCGGTGATTGCCGGTGTGTTCCCGGTCATGCTGGTGTATAATATTGTGCAGGGAAAGTTCAATCCGTCGTTTGCCGGTCAGCCGATTGCGCACGCCGAACATCTGTGGAACATTCTCGGCATGTATGTCGTTGGTTTTGCCGCGGTGCTCGCGGGCGGCTGTCCGCTGCGCCAGCTCATTCTGGCCGGTCAGGGCTCATCCGATGCGGCGATGACCGCGCTCGGCATGCTGGTCGGTGCGGCGTTCGTCCATAACTTTAAGATTGCATCTTCGGGCGAAGGCACGACCCCGATGGGCCGCATTGCCTGCGTGGCCTGCATTCTCGTGCTGCTCGTCATCGCCGGAACCTGCACCAGACGTGCAAAGAAATAAAAGGAGGGAAGACAGATGTATACCGTAGACGCAAGAGGGCTGTCCTGCCCGGAGCCGGTGATGCTTATGCTGGAAGCCATCGGCAGCCATAAGGACGCGGTGGAAGTGATCGTTGACAACGCGACTGCGCGCGGCAATGTGGCGCACATGGCCGAGGAACGCGGCCGCAAGGTCACGATTACCGAGAAAAACGGCGATTATCATCTGGTTTTGAAATGATCCGGCGGCACAAACAGCCGCGGGTGATTATCACCTTTCATACCACCGCCGAAGCGTTTCAGATGGAGAAAGCCGCCCGGGAGCATGGGTTTTCCGGGCGGCTGATTCCGGTTCCGCGGGAGATTACAGCCGGCTGCGGGCTGGCGTGGCGGGACGAGCCCGAGCGGCAAGCCGATCTGTGCGCGATGATGGCGCAGGAGGGCATTTCCTGCGAAGAAATGCGTATACTGACGCTGTAAAAGAGGAGGACAGGCCATGGATAGCAATGGATACCGTGCGCTGGCGGCGGCGCTGCGGGCGGGTCGGGATGTGATACGAAAGACCTGGCTCGGCGAAGGACAGCTTGGCCGCGCCGAACTGCTGGACCATGCACACGAAGCGGCAGGCGGGTTCCCGGGCGAGGTGGAGACCGCCGAAGGGCCGGTGCTGTATGAATCGTTCAGCCGGGGGAAGATTCTGCTCATCTGCGGCGGCGGGCATGTGTCCAAACCCGTGAGCATGCTCGGAAAGCTGCTTGGCTATCGGGTGCTTGTCGTGGACGACCGGCCGGAGTTTGCGGGCGCCGAACGCTTCCCGGATGCGGATGAGGTTTGCTGCTCGGATTTTGTGAGCATGCTCAGCCGCTACGACTGGGGAGCATATCCGGATACCTCGGTTGTGATTGTCACGCGCGGCCACGCGGCGGACACGGTCTGTCTGCGGGAGGCCGTGCGGCATGACCTGCCATACATCGGCATGATCGGCAGCAAAAAGAAAAACGCGGCTGTGTTTGATGTGCTGCGGCGCGAGGGCGTGACCGAAGAACAGCTTGCCCGGGTGCATGCGCCGATTGGTCTGTCGATTGGCGGACAGACGCCCGAAGAAATCGCGGTATCGATTGCGGCCGAGCTGGTGCAGGAGCGGCGCGGCATGGAACGCGCGGTGTTTTCCGAAGCCATGCTGGACGCGCTGACGGGTCATGCGAGCGCGGGCGGCATCATGGCGACCGTGGTGCGCAAACGGGGGTCGGCGCCGCGCGGCGTAGGAGCGCGGCTGCTCGTGCTGCCGGACGGCGAGATTCTGGGTACGGTCGGCGGCGGTCTGGCCGAGCATCAGGTGATTGAGACCGCACGCGAGCTGCTGCACGCCCCGCGGCCGCTGCTGCGGCATTTTGACATGGCAAACGGCGAAGCGGGCAAGTCCGGACTAATCTGCGGCGGGTCGGTGGATGTGCTGTTCGAGGTCGTAGAATGAGGGCGGCGGTTGTGCTTGCGGCCGGATTCAGCCGCCGGATGGGCATGGACAAGCTGATGCTGGATGTGCATGGGCGGCCAATGTACCGCTATGCGCTTGCGCTGGCCGCTGCGCTGGAGGTGTCCAGGCGCATTGTCGTGACCAACAACCCGGTCATCGCGCGGGAAGCTGCGGCGATGGGGTTCGAGGTCGTGCCCAGTCCGCACGCGGCCGGAGGCATGGGCTTTTCGGTGGCGGCGGGCGCGGCGGCGCTCGGGGACGCGGACAGCGCGATTTTTCTGAATGCCGACCAGCCGAATTTGCAGGCCGAAACCGCCCGGCGGCTGTTCGAAATCTGCGAGCAGACGGGGAAAATCGCGGTGCCGGTGATGCATGGTGTGCCGTGTTCGCCGTGCGTCTTTCCGCGGCGGTTTTTCGCGGCGCTGGCCGCGCTGACCGGCGAACAGGGCGGCCGGGTGATTGTGCGCAGCCATCCGGAAGCGGTACAGCAGGTGGATTGCACCGGCTGCGAGGGCTTTGTCGATATTGATACGCGCGAGGAGTATGCCGCCTTGACAGAAAACCGGGAATATGATATGATTTTCACGTCAAATTGCGAGGAACGGGAAGAGTAACCGCATCACGCGCGCAAAAGAGAGGGACTTCACCGGCTGAAAAAGTCCTGCGCGGCGGGCGGCGAACGTGCGCCCGGGAGCAGCGGGGGCAATGCCCTGCGGGATTCGCCCGTTACCGCGAGCCTTGAGTGAAAACGAGAGTGGAACCGCGACAGTTTTGCCGCCTCTTTGGGAAACCGAAGGGGCGGTTTTGAAATTTAAAGGAGAAATCAAGTATGAAGCTTTACAACACCCTGACCCGTCAGAAGGACGAGTTCGTGCCCATCACCCCGGGCGAAGTCAAGATGTATTCCTGCGGCCCGACCGTGTACAACTATTTCCATATCGGCAATGCCCGGCCGTTCATCATGTTCGACCTGCTGCGCCGCTATTTTGAGTACCGCGGCTACAAGGTGACGTTTGTCCAGAACTTCACCGATATTGATGACAAGGTCATCAATAAGGCGAATGATGAAGGCGTGGACTTCAACACCATCGCCGAGCGCTATATCAAGGAATACTACGTGGATGCCGAAGGTCTGGGCGTCGGCAAGGCGAGCGTACACCCGCGTGCGACCGAGACCATGGATGCGATTATCGATATCGTAAAGCGTCTGCTCGACAATGGTCATGCGTATCTGGCCGAGAATGGCGATGTGTATTTCCGCACGAAGTCGTTCCCGGAGTACGGCAAGCTGTGCCATCAGCCGATGGAGGAGCTGCAGGCGGGCGCGCGCATCAGCGTCGGCGAAGTGAAGGAAGACCCGATGGATTTCGCGGTCTGGAAGGCAGCCAAGCCGGGCGAACCGGCATGGGATACGCCGTGGGGCTCCAAGGGCCGTCCGGGCTGGCACATTGAGTGCTCGGCTATGGCGTGCAAGTATCTTGGAGAAACCATTGACATTCATTCGGGCGGTCTGGATCTGATTTTCCCGCACCATGAAAACGAAATCGCGCAGTCTGAGGCGGCGAACGGCAAGCCCTTTGCGCATTACTGGCTGCACAACGGCTTCCTGACCATTGACAACGAGAAGATGTCCAAGTCCAAGGGCAATTTCTTTATGGTGCGTGACGCGGCGGGGGAATTCGGCTATGAGACCATTCGTATGTTCATGCTGTCGGCGCATTACCGTTCTCCGCTGAACTACTCGGCCGAGAGCCTTGAGATGAACAAGGCGTCGCTGGCGCGTCTGTACGAGAGCCGCAACAACATGGAGTTCCGAATCGAGAAGGCACAGGGTGACGCGATGACCGCCGAAGAAGCGGCCAAGCTTGAAGCGCTTCAGGGCTACAAGCAGAAGTTCATCGACGCGATGGACGACGACATGAACACGGCGGACGCGCTTTCTGCGATCTTTGAGCTGGTGCGTGAAATCAACGGCTGGATGAGCGCGCACGATGACGCGACGAAGGCATTCCTGACCGCAGCGCACGATCTGTTCATGGAGCTGACCGGTGTACTGAATCTGGTACAGAAGCGCGACGATGCCAAGGACCCGGACGCGGACAAGATTGAAGAGCTGATTGCCCAGCGCGCGGCCGCCAAGAAGGCCAAGGACTTTGCCGAGGCTGACCGCATCCGCGGCGTGCTGGCCGACATGGGCATTACGATCAAGGATACCCGTCAGGGTGTGCAGTGGAGCCGCGCATAATCGTGCAGGTGGGGGCTGTCTTTGCACTCCGCAAGCCTCCCCCAAGGCTTGACAGAAACTTCAAAAGCCCGGAACCAGATTGGTTCCGGGCTTTTTGTGTCATTCTTTGGCCCAGCGCTTGAGCACCGGGAAAAATTGCTGCATGTTTTCACGTGCTTTGTCTTCGGTCATAGCCGGGTGGAACTTCAGCATATGCGGAATGCAGAATTCAATCATTTCCTCCATGGTGCAGTCGGCGGTGAAGGAGCCGTTTTGGTAGCAGTAGGTGCAGTAATCGGTGCTTTTCGTGCCGTCCGCTTCGGTGCCGTCCAGCGAGCGGTCATCCGGCAGCGGCATGCCGCACGACTGGCAGAATCGCAGGTTTTCCGTTTTTTCCATAGGTATGGTCCTCCTTTGTGTTGGTATTCTCAGGATAACAGAAAAACCATGACAGGGTATGTCAGGTTTTTGTATGCCGGAGAAACGTTCCGAAGGCGAGCGAAGCCAGCCGTTCGCGCACCTCTTGCGGGCTGATGATCTCGACCGCGGCACCGAAGCTGAGCAGATAACCATCCAGCCAGCCGTCGGCCGGGAAAGCGGCTTGCACGACAAATGAGCCATCGGGCTGCGGGGAAATCTGGTCGTGGGTGAATTCGTCATAGACGCGGAATGCGGCTTCGGGAGCGAAACGCAGGGTGATGCGGCACAGGGATGTGCAGTTTGCCGCGTCCGGCTCAATGGGCGGCGGCGCGGGCAGGGGCGCGAAGGATTCGCCGGTTTCGCAGACATCGGTGATGCGGCTTAGCTTGAAGGTGCGAAAGGCGTTCCGTTCGGTGCACCAGCCCTGCAAATACCATGCCTGCCCCTTGTAGGCCAGCCGCGCCGGGAGGACGGTGCGCAGACGGGGAAACTGGCCGGCAGCCGCATAGCGGAATGACAAGGTGCGGCGGGTCAGGATCGCGTTTTTGAACAGGGAAAAGCGGGATTCATCGCCTCCGCCCCAGCGGGTCAGATCGACTGTGATCCAATCAGCCGGGGGATGGCCGAACAGGGCGGAGAGCTTGGTCAGCAGTTCGCTGTCCGCCGCCGCGGGCGGCAGGCTTTTCAGGGCGAGCAGGATATGCTCCTGCTCGTCGCCCGACAGTATCGACCGGCTGAGCACCTGCTCACCGAGCAGGGCAAAACCGCCCCGCCGTCCGGGCAGGGCATAGACCGGAACTCCGGCTGCGCTGAGCGCATCGATATCACGGTAAATGGTGCGCACCGAAACCTCAAACTGCGCGGCAAGCTGCGGCGCGCTGACCTGCCCGCGTTCGAGCAGCGCGTACAGAATACGGAACAGACGGCTCTGCTTCATTTATCCGAGCGGGTACGACGGGCAGACCGCTGCGAGCGGACAGCCTTCGCATTTAGGGGCGCGGGCGGTGCAGGTGTCGCGGCCAAACAGCACCAGCCGGTGGCAGAAGTCGGAAGATTCAGCGGGCGGGATGAGTTTCCGCAGCGCGTCCTCGACCTTGACGGGATCCTTTATATTTTTGACGAAGCCGAGACGGTTCGACAGACGGATGCAGTGGGTGTCGGTGACGATTGCGGGCTGACCGTAGATGTCGCCGAGAATCAGATTGGCGGTTTTGCGGCCAATGCCGGGCAGCTTCAGCAGGTCGGCCATGTTGTCGGGCACCTTGCCGCCGAAATCAGAGAGCAGCATTTGGGCGCAGGCTTTCAGGTCGCGCGCCTTGGTGCGGAACAGGCCGCAGGTCTTGATGCCTTCCTCGATTTCCTCGAGCGGGGCTTCCGCGAAGCTCTCAAGCGTGGGGAAGGTCACAAAGAGGTCACGGGTCACCAGATTGACGCGCACATCGGTGCACTGCGCGGACAGCCGGGTGGCGAAAAGAAGCTCATAATCGTGTTTGTATTGCAGGGCACAGGCCGCGTCCGGATACTCTTTTTTTAGTAAATCAACGACGGCGAGCGCACGTTCTTTCTTGGTCATGGACAATCCTCCCAATTTGTATTTTTCCGGATGAGATCAGTATATCAGAATCCATAAAAAAATGAAATAAGTTCCGCGAAGAAAGGTATAGTATGCCGAAAAAAACAAATTTGCCATTTCACCGGTTGCAAAATCGTAAAAATATGATTTAATTCTATATATAGGCTTTTTTTGCTTTATTAGATTGTGAGATTGTAGATTGATTTAGGAGGTTTTTGCATGATCATCGGGGATTCGATGGATTTTGTCAGCCAGTTTGATCCGGAAGTTGGCGCAATGATCCGCAAGGAGTATGACCGCCAGTGCCGTAACATCGAGCTGATCGCGTCGGAGAATATTGTCAGCGAAGCAGTTATGATGGCGATGGGTTCGGTTCTGACCAACAAGTATGCGGAGGGGTATCCGGGCAAGCGTTATTACGGCGGCTGCGAGTGCGTGGACGAAGTAGAACGTCTGGCAATCGCACGTGTCTGTGAGCTGTTCGGCGCCAAGTTTGCCAACGTACAGCCGCATTCGGGTGCACAGGCCAATATGGCGGTGTACCAGGCGCTGGTAAAGCCCGGCGATACCGTTATGGGCATGAGTCTGGACAACGGCGGCCATTTGACCCATGGTTCTCCGGTCAACCAGTCCGGTCTGCTGTACCATATGGTTGCTTACGGCGTGGATGAGAACGGCTACATCGATTATGATGAAGTTGAGGCGCTGGCGAAGAAGGAGCAGCCCAAGATGATTATTGCGGGCGCATCCGCATATCCGCGTGCCATTGACTTCCAGAAGTTTGCCGAGATTGCACATTCGGTTGGCGCGTATCTGTTCGTCGATATGGCACACATTGCGGGTCTGGTTGCAGCCGGTCTGCACATGAATCCGGTTCCGTACGCCGACATCGTCACCACCACCACCCATAAGACCCTGCGCGGCCCGCGCGGCGGCGTCATCCTCACCAACAACGAGGAGATTGCCAAGAAGATGAACAAGGCGATTTTCCCGGGCACCCAGGGCGGCCCGCTCATGCATGTCATCGCGGCCAAGGCGGTTTGCTTCGGTGAGGCGCTGAAACCGGAGTTCAAGGCATATCAGACCAATGTTGCACAGAACGCCAAGGTTCTGGCCGAGGCGCTGATGAAGCAGGGCTTCGATCTGGTATCCGGCGGCACCGATAACCACCTGATGCTGGTCGATCTGCGCAAGGCTGGCGTTACCGGCAAGCTGCTCCAGAACCGTCTGGACGAAGTGTACATCACCGCGAACAAGAACACCATCCCGAACGACCCCGAAAGCCCGTTTGTTACCTCTGGTATGCGTGTCGGTACTCCGGCAGTTACCACCCGCGGCTTTGGTGCACCCGAGATGCTGCGTATCGCTGAGTTCATTTGGCAGACTGCGACCGATTTTGAGGCAAAGGCCGACGAAATTCGCGCAAATGTCACCGAGATGTGCTCCCGTTTCCCGATTTATCGATAATTTATGCAGGCTGTCCGAAAGGGCAGCCTGTTTTTTTGTCATATTTCGTTATCTTGCTCAGAAAGACCTTGAAAAAAACCAAATGTATGATATAATATAACCAAAGTGTGTGGAAAGGTTAAGGAATTGAATCAAAAATTGGATTCCACGGCAAAGATCTCGCAGAGAAGAAGCGAAAGACAGGCCTGCCCGCACCTTTGTTTTGAGAGATATAGTGAGATGGAAGAATAAAATTTATGAGGTGGTTAACATGTCAATGGAACTGAAGATGACCGGCCTGAAGGGGTTTGTCGAGGAGCGCGAGCTGGGATACATGGATCCGCTGATCCAGACCGCAAACCAGATGCTGCTCCAGCACACTGGTGCGGGAAACGACTTCCACGGCTGGGTCGATCTGCCGGTTGATTACGATAAGGATGAGTTTGCACGCATCAAGGCGGCGGCGGCCAAGATCCAGAAGAACAGCGACGTGCTGGTTGTCATCGGCATCGGCGGTTCGTATCTGGGCGCACGCGCGGCGATCGAATTCGTTCGCGGCCAGATGTACAACAGCATTCGTCCGCAGGGCGTTCCGGAAGTTTATTTTGTAGGCTCCAATATCTCGTCGTCTTATCTGAATGACGTCGTTCAGATCATCGGCGACCGTGATTTCAGCGTAAACGTCATCTCCAAGTCGGGCACCACCACCGAGCCGGCGATTGCATTCCGTATCTTCAAAAAGCTGGTGGAGGAGAAGTACGGCAAGGAAGGCGCCAAGGATCACATCTTCGCCACCACCGACAAGGCGCGCGGCGCGCTCAAGAAGCTGGCGGACGACGAGGGCTATGAGACCTTCGTGGTACCGGACGATGTCGGCGGCCGTTTCTCGGTGCTGAGCGCGGTTGGTCTGCTGCCGATGGCAGCGGCCGGTGTGGACATCGACGAAGCAATGAAGGGTGCGGCGGATGCCCGCGCGGCATTCACCGACGGCGAAACCGCGGCGAACGACTGCTTCAAGTACGCGGCGCTGCGCAATATCCTGTACCGCAAGGGCAAGGGCATCGAAATTCTGGTCAACTATGAGCCGGCGCTCGTTATGATGGGCGAGTGGTTCAAGCAGCTGTTTGACGAGTCCGAGGGCAAGGATAAGAAGGGCATTTTTGCGACCTCCGCGAACTTCTCGACCGACCTGCACTCGATTGGTCAGTATATTCAGGACGGCACCCGCAACGTCTTTGAGACCGTTGTCTGGGTCAAGGAGCCGCGCAGCGAAGCGATCATCGAGGCGACCGAAGAGGACATCGACGGCCTGAACTATCTGGCGGGCAAGAGCATCCAGTTTGTCAATTCCAAGGCCTACGCGGGCACGCTGATGGCACACATGGACGGCGGCACGCCGAACATTGTTGTCGAGATCGACCGCGCAGATGCATACCATTTCGGTTATCTGGTATACTTCTTCGAGAAGGCCTGCGGCCTGTCCGGTTATCTGCTGGGCGTCAATCCGTTTGACCAGCCGGGCGTTGAGGCGTACAAGAAGAACATGTTTGCTCTGCTGGGCAAGCCGGGCTTCGAGGAGCGCCGCAAGGAGCTGGAAGCAAGACTGTAAGAAACAAGCGGCAAAGGGCGGGGGAGACTCCGCCCTTTTTTCTTTGGAAAGGGGCTCCGGATATGAGCGGTAAGAGAAAAAAGAATACGCGCGACCGGAAAAAGCAGGAGGCAATCCAATGCATCCCGCGGACGCGGGCGATTGTTTTGCAGCTTCTGGTGGTGGCGCTGGCGGCTGCGACCATTGTTTTTGCGACCCGGATGCAGCTTCAGGCAGGCGGCGCATGCGCGGGACTGCTGGTGGCGTGCGGAGCGGGCTATAAGTGGTTGACGCGGTGCCCGCGGTGCGGCAGCATGGCGCATCGTGGATTCCCGTGGAGCAGGAGTGCGTTCCGCTGCCCGAAATGTGGGGCGGAGCTGCAGTTTTCCGATGATACAGGAGAAAAAGCATGAAGAAAATTTATATTGCGGGCTTTGATGTGTTTTATCCGGACGCGGCAAAGCGCGGCAGCAGAATGAAAATGATCTGCGCGGAGCATGGCTTTATCGGGCTGTATCCGCTCGACGGCGAAGCGAGCACGGCCGAGGAGATTTTCCGCGGCAACTGTGCGCGGATCGACGAAGCCGATCTGGTGATTGCCAATATGAACCCGTTCCGCGGTGCAGAGCCGGACAGCGGCACGGCGTTTGAGGTCGGATATGCCTGCGCAAAGGGCAAAAAGGTTTATCTGTATCTATCGGACGCGCGTGCCATGCGCGAGAAGCTGGGCGAGACCGACGAAGCCGGGTTTTCGGTCGAAAATTTTGGCTTACCGGTCAACCTGATGCTTGCCTGTGCGGCTACGGTTGTCGAAGGCGATTTTACGGCGGCCGTCAAACGGGCAAAAGCTGACATGACGGTTTAAAGCTTCCAGCCCGGCGCGGGGATAAGCGCAATACAATCGGTACAAAATAGCCTCGGTGATGTTATGAAGGAGTTCAAACAGACAGCGGGGCTTTTTTTCTTGGGCGGAATCGGATACGCCGGGCTGGAAATTCTGTGGCGCGGGTACACCCACTGGACGATGGCGCTGACCGGCGGCGTGGTGTTTGTTGGGCTGGAGCGGCTCAGACGGCAGATGGAAGGCGTGCGGCTGCCGGTGCGGTGCGCGGTGGGTGCGGCATGGGTGACGGCAGCCGAGTTTCTGGTAGGCGTGAGTGTCAATCTCGGCCTGCACATGAATGTGTGGGATTATTCGGCCGAGTGGGGCAATATTCTGGGCCAGATTTGTCCGAAATATACGGCCATCTGGTTTGCGCTGTGCGGCCCGGCTATGGCCATCGCCGGAAGCAGCGCGAAACTGCTTGCAAATGCAGGGCATACAGAGTATAATGCAAATGGCAATATGCCTGAAATGAGGTTTTTACGACATGCTGATAGCGCTGGACATCGGAAACAGTCACGTGAGATTTGGAGGGTTCTGCGGGGACGATATGAAGTTCGTCGCCTCGATAGCGACCGACGACCGGTTGACCGGGGAACAGTATGCCTGCCAGCTGCGCGAGGTGCTTGGCCTGTACGGGGTCAAACCGGCGCAGATTGACGGCGTGGTGTTCTGTTCGGTGGTGCCCTCGGTGACGCCGACGATCCAGAAAGCGGTTCGCATTCTGACCGGCCACGACCCCTTTGGCGTGGCTTCGGGCGTCAAGACCGGGCTGAATCTGAAAATGGATCAGCCGCGTGCGCTCGGCAGCGATCTGGTGGCAAACGCGGTGTGGGCTGTGCAGCGCGGCAAACTGCCGTGCGTGGTGGTCGATCTCGGCACCGCGACGACCTTCACCGTGCTCGACAAAGCAGGCGTTCTGATCGGCACCGCGATTGCGGCGGGGGTTAAGTCGTCGCTGGACACGCTCAAGAATATGGCGGCGCAGCTTCCGGCCATTCGCATGGAAGCGCCGTCGCGCGGTGTGCTCGGACGCAATACGGTCGATGCAATGAAGTCGGGCGCGGTATACGGCGCCGCCGCTATGGTGGACGGCATGGTGCACCGCATCGCGGACGCGCTCGGGGAAATGCCCGATGTGCTGCTGTGCGGCGGCACGAGCGAAGTCGTTGCGCCGTATTTGTCCATCCCGGCGGAGTGTGACCCGTGCGTGACCCTGCGCGGGCTGGTAGCGGTCTGGCATAAAAACCACAAGGGCTGAAATTGCGAAAATATGCGCTGTACTTTGCGCGGCAAAGATGGCAGCAGGAGGGTAAATTACATATGAATAAGGGTAAAATGAACGTCCGGTATCTGACCGAACTGGCGCTGCTGACCGCGGTGACGCTGCTGATGGCGTACACGCCGCTCGGCTATCTGAAATTCGGCCCGCTGAACGCCTCGTTCCTGAGCGTGCCGATGGGCATCGGCGCTATCCTGATGGGACCGGCAGCCGGTGCATTCCTCGGTCTGGTGTTCGGCCTGACCAGCTTCGGCAATGCGCTCTCGGGCGGTTCGGCGATGGGTATGGCGCTGCTGGCCGCCAGCCCGGTGGGCTATTTCGTGCAGGCGGTCGTTGGCCGTGTGCTTGCGGGTCTCTGCTGCGGTTTGGTATTCAAGGCGGCACGCAAGCTCGATAAGAAGAATGTGGCCTGCTACGCGGTGGGCGCGGTTTGTGCACCGCTGTTCAACACCATTTTTTACATGGGTCTGCTGTGCATCATCTTCTACAACTGCGAATATGTGCAGAATCTGGTCGCTTCGACCGGCGCGGCCAATCCGATTCTGTTCGTGCTGGCGGTTGTCGGCGTGCAGGGCCTGATGGAAGTGCTGATCTGCGGTACGGTTGGCTGTCTGGTGAGCAAGGCGGTCGATCGGGCGCTGAACGGCAAACGCGCGGCATAAAACGAAACAAAGGGAGGTTGCTGAGGCAGCCTCCTTTTTGTTTCTAAAAAATAGATAAAAGAATTCGCTAAAAAGAAATAATTTGTAAAAAGAAACAAATATCACTATTAAATTATATGGAAAATATGAATTGTGTTTCTTTTTAAGTATGATATTATATTTTCAGGAAATATTTCATGAGATACTCCAAGTAAATGATTGAAATCAAAATATGGTCTGAAACAGAACGGGGAGGTGCAGCTTTTATCAGGAAAAAGGTTCGTTATGCGCTTTGCGGTGCGCTTACATTGGCAGTCATCGTGCTGAGCGGGGTGTATTACCGCTATCAGAATCCGCCGGAGATTGTATATTACTGGCCGGATTCTCTGGAAGAGATGGACGGGGAAAATGTTTCGCAGATCTTTCACATGATTCATGCTGCAGAGATCGCAGGCTCTTTCGATTTGGATTTGGCACAGTATCGGATCATTGGAAGAGACTCTGTGGAAGATGTTGCACCTATGTTCACTGTGCATCAGGCATATCCTGATTTGGAGCACATGTATGTTCCCGTGGTGCTTGCCTCAAAAGAGGAGAACGGACAGATCGTGATTCTGATTCAGGACAGGCATGGAATCAACTACTGCTTTGAACTGGAAAAGAACGATGCCGAACTATATGGTTATAAGGTGGAAAAGGTACGGCGCACGTTCGGCAGGCATATGCAGGCAGTTTTCAAAGGAAAATACGTTTGATGAAAAGGTTCCCTGACCCGGGGAGCCTTTTTGCTGCCCAAAAATTCGCGCGAAAGTTTGTATCATTTGCTGGAAGATTTTTTCGGGGTTTGATGCAACAAAACTGCCCTCCCATACGTCTCAATAAAGAAGGAGCTTTCAGCGGAGCTGGATGCAGATTTGATGCACAGATCGGGTATGTTTACAATACAGTGTCATTGTGCGGTTTGCTTGACAGCGCGTATGCCGGAAGGTATACTGAGAGAGTAAGTGTGTACTAATATAATTAGTACAGTTGTGCAGAGCGGCGCGGACGAATGGCGACGGCCGGGCCGCCGGAAAGGAAGTCGGGAGACATGGAGGATAAGATGACAACATTGGGGCAGGAAGGACAGCAGGAGGCCGTGCAGGGCATCGCGGAAGCGATGGACGGCGCGCCCGAACCCGAAGAACTGAACGCACCGGTGCGCAACCGCTACGCCGATTTGATGAACGGCCCGAAGCGGCGCGTACCGCGGCCGGTCAAGATCGGTTTGACCGTGCTGGTACTGGCCGGTCTGATCGTGGGCGGCGTGTATCTGGTGCGCAAAACCGGCGAGGACCCGGTCCAGCAGGCCGGAGAAAATACCGCGTTTGCGGCGCGCGGCTATCTGGAAACCTACATCGAGGGTGACGGCCAGATTGCGGCGCGCACCCAGCTTGAACTGGGCAAGGAACTTAAGGGAAAGGTCACCGAAGTGTTTGTGCAGGCTGGGCAGGCGGTCAAGGCGGGCGACAAGCTATTTACGGTCGACCCGGCTGAGTTCCGCACCGAGCTGGACACGGCCCGCAAGGAAATGGACGAAGCCCAGCGGTCGCTCGATGAGGCGGCAGCCGGGGTGACGGCGGCGGAAGAGGATGTGACCGAACTGACTACAACCGCGGCATTTGACGGGCGGATGCTTCCGGTGGAGGACGAGGACGCGAAAACCTGGCGCGTGGGCGATGAGCTGGCCGCCGGGACCGTGCTGGGTACGCTGGCGGACGATACCGTGATGAAGCTGCCGCTGTATTTCAGCTACGCCTATATCAACGACATCAAAAAGGGTGCGGCCGCGACGGTGTCCATCCCGGCCAACATGTCCACGGTCGCGGGCACGGTGGAATTGGTTGAGGCGGTGGAAAAGGTATCCGATGACGGCACCCGGCTGTTCCGCGTGACCATTGCGATCCAAAACCCGGGCGCGCTCAAAAAGGGAATGGCCGCGAGCGCCGAGGTATCGACCGC
>JBJDZO010000092.1:0-16475 GCA_051868095.1 Butyricicoccus sp.
ATTTCACCGAAAATGGCATCAACGGCGCAGTCGGTGAGGGGTATTTGACAAATGGCCGCTGGGCCGAACTTCCGCAGGGGATGAGCGATGAGCAGAAAAAGGAACTCGATGTACTGCGCACCGACAAATTACAGTCCATGTGGCGAAACCACATCGTTTCCGATACGTATGAGCCGGGTTCCACCTTCAAGCTTATGACCGTCGCAACCGGTCTGGAAACCCATGCCATCGGGGAGGGCGACAGCTTTGTCTGCGGCGGCCAGATGATGGTCAAGGGCTGGAATAAACCGATCAAGTGTCACAAAACCGGCGGCCATGGTACGCAGACACTGACGCAAGCACTCATGAACTCGTGCAACGTCGCGATGATGCAGATCGCGGCCAAGGTCACCGGCGGCAGTTTCTTCGATTACTTCGAAGCCTTCGGTCTGACCGAAAAGACCGGCATTGACCTGCCGGGCGAAACCAAGCCATCGACTGTTCTGTACCACACCAGACAGGAACTGATCGAAACCCCGTCCAACCTTGCTACCGCATCGTTTGGTCAGCGTTTTCAGGTTACCCCGATTCAGATGATTACCATGGTATCGGCGATTGTCGATGACGGCAAGCTGAAAACCCCGCATATGGTGCGCCAGATTCTAAATTCGGATGGCTCGGTGCGCCAGACGATCAGCCCGGAGATCAAGCGGCAGGTGGTTTCGGCCGAGACTTCCGCCTTTATGCGTGACGCGATGGAAGCTGTTGTTTCGGACGGTACCGGTAAAAACGCTTATGTTGCGGGCTACCGCGTGGGCGGCAAGACTGCAACCTCGGAAATCGCCAAGAAATACGACAGCGAGGGCAACTGTCTGGACGAGGAAGACCGCTACACCGCCTCGTTCATCGGCATTGCACCCATGGACGATCCGCAGGTGGCCGTACTTGTCGCCATTCAGGATCTGCCTGAGAGTGTACCTCATGGCGGCGGTGCAATTGCCGCACCCATCGTCGGCCGTATTCTGACCGATGTGCTGCCGTATCTCGGCGTCGAGCAGAGCTACGACGATTCCGAGAGCGACCGCCGTGAATATGAGGTCCCCAGTCTGATTGGCCAGACCCGCGAGAACGTGGAAAAGGCCATCGCCAGCGCGGGTTTGACCTGCCGCTTTGACGGTGACGGCGATACGGTCACCGATCAGGTGCCGTCGGGCGGCGTCAAGATCCCGTCGGGCAGTCAGGTGATTGTGTATCTGGGCGGCGAAAAACCCAGCGAGCTGATCACCGTGCCGAATGTGCTCGGCGAGCATCCGTCCACTGCCAAAGAGCGGCTGGAAAACAACGATCTGTACATGCGCCGCACGGGTATCAAAACCAGCCAGACCAACAGCGGTACGGTAGCGGTTCAGCAAAACCCCGCCGCAGGCACCGAAGTACCGATTGGCACAGTCATCACCGTTTCATTTGAGAACAGCACCGGCGTCAGCGACCGCTGATCCGGAAAGGAAAAAGGAGAGTTCATGATGAAATTATCCGCATTACTGAAAGACATGGAAATTGTTCGGAATACCGTTGCAGGCGATCCGGAAATCGGGGAAGTACGCTATGATTCACGCGCTGTCCAGCCGGGCGACCTGTTCGTTGCCATCCGCGGCTACGAAACCGACGGCCATAAATATATCGCGTCTGCGCTCGAAAAAGGCGCGGCAGCGATTGTGTGCGAGGAGGCGGATGAGGGCATTCCGGCGATTGTGACCGCGAATTCCCGCCGCGCGCTCGCTATCATCGGCGCAAACCGCTTCGATCATCCGGCCGACAAGCTGAAGATGATCGGCGTGACCGGCACGAACGGCAAGACCACGACCACCTATCTGGTCAAGCACATTCTGGAGAGCACAGGTGCTAAGGTCGGCCTGATCGGCACCAACCAGAATCTGATCGGTGACGAAGTTGTGGAGACCGAGCGCACCACGCCCGAATCCTATGAGCTGCACGCGCTGTTCCGCCGCATGGTGGACGCGGGCTGCACTCACTGTGTCATGGAGGTTTCCTCCCATTCGCTCGTGCTTGACCGTGTATACGGCATTCGCTTCGCGGTCGGTGCGTTCACCAATCTGACGCAGGATCATCTGGACTTCCACCACACCATGGAGGAGTACCGCAAGGCCAAGGCCATCCTGTTCACCATCTGCGACAAGGGCGTGATCAACATGGACGATCCGGCGGGCGAAAAGATGCTGCTCGATGCGGCCTGCCCGGTGGAGACCTTCTCGGCCAAATACGACACCGCGAGCCTTGCCGCAAAGGACATCCGCCTGCACGCGGACAGCGTTGATTTTGTCGCGTCGGCCGACGAAGGGATTGCCCGCGTGCATCTGGGCATCCCGGGACAGTTCTCGGTCGCGAATGCCCTCACCGCGCTCGGCGTGTGCCGTGCACTCGGCGTATCGCTCGAAGATGCGGCGGCGGCGCTGGGGACCGCGCATGGCGTCAAGGGCCGCATTGAGGTCGTGCCGACCGACACCGATTACACCGTGCTGATCGACTACGCACATTCGCCCGACGGCGTGGAAAACGTGCTGCGCGCCGTGCGCGGCTTCACCAAGGGCCGCGTAATTGCGGTATTTGGCTGCGGCGGCGACCGTGACCGCACCAAGCGGCCCAAGATGGGCGCGATTGCGGCACGGCTGGCCGATTTCTGCATCGTGACGAGCGATAACCCGCGCACCGAGGAGCCAAAGGCCATCATTGACGATATTCTGGAGGGCATGACCGACACCGCAACCCCGAAAGAGGTCATCGTGAACCGCCCGGAGGCCATCCGCTTTGCGCTGGGTATGGCGCAGAAGGATGACACCATTGTGCTCATGGGCAAAGGCCACGAAACCTATCAGGAGATCAACCACGTCAAGCATCACCTTGACGAAAGAGAGATTATCGCGGAGTATTTCGGCAAATAACGCTGGATTTTCACTGCGATTGTGCTATAATTCATTACGCCGCCCTTCCGAATGGGAAGGGCCAGTTTGGAAATAACAGGGGTGGAGATATGGAAAGCTTTCTGCTGTCGCAGGCCGCGGCGTGGACACACGGCAAGGCGCGCGGCGAGGCCGAAATTACAAGTGTTGTGAAGGACAACCGGGAGATCGTGCCCGGCTGCCTGTTCGTTGCCATCAAGGGCGAACGCTTTGACGGTCACGACTTTATTGCACAGGCTGTGGAAAACGGTGCGGCCGCAGTTATGAGCGCGCGCAAGGACGAGACCTACAATGCGCCGACGCTGTACGTGGACGATACCCGGCAGGCTATGCTGGATCTTGCGGGCGGCTACCGCGATCAGTTCGAATGTCCGGTGGTGGCGATCACCGGTTCGGTCGGCAAGACGACCACGCGCGGCATGACGCAGGCGGTGCTCAGCCGCATGTATGAGACCCACGCGACCGTCGGCAACCTCAACAATCAGCTCGGCATGCCGCTTTCGGCGCTCGGGCTGGAATACCGCCACGAAGCCGCGGTCTTTGAAATGGGCATGTCCGGCTTCGGGGAAATCGCGTCCATGGTGGACTGCGCCAAGCCGAGCATTGCGGTCATCACCATGATCGGCACTTCGCACATCGAATATCTCGGTTCGCGGGAGGGCATCTGCCGCGCCAAGATGGAAATTCTGGACGGTCTGGCTGCCCGCGGCGGCATCGCGGTGCTGAACGGTGACGAGCCGCTTTTATGGGACAAACGCGACCAGATTTATGGCCGCAAGGTCTGGTTTGGCATTCAGAATCCGGCGTGCGACGTGCGTGCCGAGGACATCCAGACCACGCCCGACGGCGTTTCGTTTACGATTTGTCTGGACGAGGAGCGCTTCCCGGCGCGGCTCAGTATTCCGGGCGCGCACAACGTCGGCAATGCGCTTGCGGCTGCTTCGGTGGGCTGGCTGCTCGGCGTAGCGTCGGACGATATTGCTGCCGCGCTGGAGGGATATCAGCCGGACGGCCGCCGGCAGAAGCTTTACGAGAAAAACGGCTTCACCATCTATGAGGACTGCTACAACGCCAGCCCGGATTCCATGAAGGCTGCGCTGAGGGTGCTCGGGGATCAAAAGGGCCGCCGGTTCGCTGTGCTTGGCTCCATGCTTGAGCTGGGCGACCACGCAGCAGAGGGTCACCGGGAAACCGGTCTGGCTGCGGCACAATACGCCGACGCGGCATATCTCTACGGCGGGAACGCGGCGGATATGGCTGAGGGCGCACGCGAGGGCGGTATGGCCGAAGAGAATATTAAAATCTTTGAAACGCATGAGGCGCTGGCCGAAGCCCTCCGAGCGGAAGCTCAGCCGGGGGATGCGCTGCTGTTCAAGGGCAGCCGCGGCATGCGTATGGAAAATGCAATGAAACGATTCCTGGGGGAGGAAGTTTAACCGAATGAGAACCATTTTACTCGCTGCCGTGATCGCGTTCGCGGTGACGGCGGTAATCGGCAAGCCGATTATCCACTGGCTGCGCAAGATGAAGTTTGGTCAGAAGATTCTGGAGATCGGCCCCAAGTGGCATATGAACAAGCAGAACATCCCGACCATGGGCGGCTTTATGTTCATGATCGGCATTGCAGTGAGCATGCTCATTCTGAGCATGCTCACGGGGCGCATCACCGAAGGCGCGCACGCGGCCGGCAACTTCTTCGCCGTGCTGCTCATCGCGTTCGCTTACGGACTGGTCGGCATGGTGGACGACTGGGCCAAGATTAAGAAAAAGCAGAACGCGGGCCTCAGCCCCATGCAGAAGCTGCTGCTTCAGGTTGTCGTTGCGGCGGTCTTCCTGTCGCTGCTGCGCCTGACCGGAGGCCTGTCGTCGGGCGTGTGGATTCCGGGCGTGAACATCACGCTCGAGCTGCCGTGGATTGTCTACCTGATCTTTGCGATTGTGGTTGTGGTTGGCTGCGACAACGCCGTCAACCTCACCGATGGCATCGACGGCCTAGCCGCAAGCGTGACCGTACCGGTGGCGATTTTCTTCGCCGCGGTCGGTTTCTGTCAGAATAATCTGGGTGTGATGGCGTTCGCGGGTGCGCTCACCGGCGCCCTGCTCGGCTTCCTGATTTATAACTTCAACCCCGCCAAGGTATTCATGGGCGACACCGGTTCGCTGTTCCTCGGCGGCGCGGTCGCCGGTCTGGCGTTTGCGTGCGATATGCCGCTCATGCTGCTGCCGGTCGGCATCATTTACATCTGTGAAACGCTGTCGGTTATTTTGCAGGTCAGCTACTTCAAGGCCACACACGGCAAGCGCCTGTTCAAGATGGCGCCCATCCATCATCACTTTGAAATGTGCGGCTGGAGTGAGCGCAAAATCGTCGGCGTATTCACCACAATCACCGCTGTTATGTGCATCCTCGCGTGGGTGCTGTTCCGCGCTTCGCTGTAAGCCGGAAACCGGACGCGCGCGGATCGGAAAGGGAAAGGTTTATGCCAGCAAAATCGGTACAACTTTATGAACGGGAACGCCGCGTACCAAAGCCCCAACCGCCCCAAAAAAACCGCGGCATCGGGAAACTGGATGTCGCTGCGCTGATTATGGTGGTGCTGCTGCTCGTGGTGGGGCTGATTGCACTGTTTTCAGCCAGCTACCCGGCCGCGCTCTACAAGTTCGGCGACCCGACCAAGTTCATCCGTCAGCAAGCGGTATTCGGTGTGGTCGGCATCGCCGCGATGCTGTTTGTATCCATGGTGGATTACCATGTATATGCGCGCTTCCAGAAAGCCCTGTTTCTCGTGGGCATCGTACTGCTCATTCTCGTGCTGATTCCGGGCGTGGGCAAGACCCACAACAACGCAACGCGCTGGATTGAATTGCCGGTCATCGGCGAGTTCCAGCCGTCCGAGCTGATGAAAACCGCGGTCATCCTGTCGTTTTCGTACTACGCGGCCAAGGCGGGCGCACGTGTCCGCACGATACGGGGTATTTTGCCGTATCTGGGCGCACTGGCTCTGATCGCCCTCCTGCTGTACCGCGAACCGCATCTGTCCGCGACCATCATCATCATCGGCGTCGGCCTGTGCATCCTGTTCGTGGCCGGCATCAAGGTTTGGTATATCTTCCCGATGATTGGTTTGGGCGCCTGCGCGTTTGCGGTTGCTTACAACACGCCGATGTTCGCGCACGTGCGTGACCGTATCGCCGTATGGATCAACCCGTTTCTCGACCTCAGGGACAAAGGCTGGCAGGGCGCAAACAGCTTTGTCGCCATCGGTTCGGGCGGTCTGTGGGGCGTGGGGCTGGGACAGGGCCGCCAGAAGCATCTGTACCTGCCTGAGCCGCAGAATGACTTCATTTTCTCGTCATGGTGCGAGGAAACCGGCCTCATCGGCGCAATTCTGGTCATGATTATGTTCGGGTATCTGATTTACCGCGGACTGTATATCGCCCGCGGCGCCAAGGATAAATTCGGCTGTCTGGTCGCGGTCGGCATCACCTGCAAGCTGGCCATCCAGACGCTGGTCAATCTGTTTGTTGTCAGCGGCCTGTTCCCGGTCACTGGCGCGAGTCTGCCGTTTTTCAGCTACGGCGGCACCGCGCTGCTGATTCAGCTCGGTGAGATGGGAATTTTGCTCAATATTTCACGCAGTATGACGCGCGACAGCGGATAGCAGAAAGAGGGGGAACGTATGAAACTTTACATCACCGGCGGCGGCACAGGCGGACACGTTACGCCCGGCCTGGCTATCGCCCGTTATTTTCAGCAGAAACGCCCGGATACCGAGGTGCGCTTTGCGGGCACATCGGGGGGCATTGAGTCCCGGCTTGTGCCGCGCGAGGGCTATCCGCTTGACGTGATCGAAATCACCGGCCTGCGCCGCTCCATGAGTCCGTCGGCCATCGGCCACAACCTGAACGCGGTGCGTCAGACGCTGGCCGCTCAGAGCCGCGCCAAAAAGCTGCTCCGGCAGCAGAAGCCCGATTGTGTGGTCGGCTGCGGCGGCTATGCCAGCTTTCCACTGGTCAGCGCGGCCCAGAAGCTCGGCATTCCGACCGTGCTGCTGGAGGTCAACGCCCTGCCCGGCGTGGTGACCAAAATGCTCGCCAAAAAGGCCGACCGCGTGCTGATCTGCTTCGAGGAAGCGGGGGAGCTGCTCGGCGGCGGCGAGAATATTCTCCTGACCGGTGCGCCGGTGCGTCCGGAGATCATGTTTGCCGAACGCGCAAGCGCCCGCAAAAAGCTTGGCCTGACCGACAGCGACCGTATGGTGGTCTCCTTCTGGGGTTCCATGGGCGCGAAGTACATGAACGAGCACATGGCCGATATGCTCGTGCGCGAAGCGGGGCAGGGAACCACTTTCCGGCACGTGCACGCGACCGGCTCGGCCGCGTTCGAAACCGTGAAAGCCATGGTTCGGGAAAAGGGCGTCGATCTGGCGCAGCACCCCAATCTCCGCCTGACCGATTACATCTACGACATGGCCGACCAGATGGCGGCTGCCGATCTGGTCATCTGCCGCGCCGGCGCCGCGACCATCGGCGAACTGCGCGCGCTCGGCAGCCCTTCCATCATGGTGCCGTCGCCCTATGTGGCCGAAAACCATCAGGAAAAGAACGCCCGCGCCATGGAAAAGGCCGGAGCGTGTCAGGTGCTGCTCGAAAAAGAAGCGAGCGGCGAAAAGCTGCTTGAAATGACCGCCGCCTTGCTCACGGATGACGTGAAGCGTGCGGATATGTCGGCCTGCGCCGCACGGCTTGCGACGCTTGACGCAAACGAAAAGATTTACCATCAGATACTCGAAGCCATCGGCTGAGCCGGAAAAGCAATCGCAGGACAGGAGGAAGCATGAGCACACAACATCCCTCGCGCCCGGATGGGCAGCAGCCGCTGCCGCCCGGTATGGAACAGGCGCCCATGCAGCAGCCTGTCCCGCATCCGCAGGGCGTCAAAAAGAAGAAAAAACGCCGCCGCCGACGTATGCCGCAGCCTCAGCAGCTCAGCCGTTCGGAACGGCAGCGCAGACGGGTGCGCCGCAGCCGCAGACAGCAGATTACCCGCCGCATTTCCTTCCTGATTCTGACTCTCGGTGTAGCTTTTCTGGCTGTGACCGTGTTCTTCCGGGTGGAAAAGCTGAACGTAACCGGCACATCACATTACACCGTCGAAGAAATCACCGCGGCACTCGGCGTGAAAAAAGGAGACAACCTGTTTTCTTTCCGGGTGAAGTCGCTGGAAAAAAAGCTGATGAAAACCTATCCCTATCTCAGCCGTGTGTCCATTGAGCGCCAGCTTCCAGATGGTTTGCAGGTCGTCGCCGTGGACGCAGTGCCAACCCTTGCGATCGACGTTGAGGGCGGCGGCTGCTTCCTCGCGGACGCGCAGGGCAAGCTGCTGGAACAGGCAGCGAGCGCACCCGACCGCGTGGCTTCCGTGACCGGTGTACTTCTTTCAGGCGGCAAGGCCGGACAGGTGCTGACCGAAGAGGACGGCGACCGAATAGACATGCTGCTGCGCGTCACCAAAGCGCTGGACAAGCTGGATATGATGAAGGACGTGGATTTCATCAATGTGTCCGCCGCTTATGATGTGCGCTTTGGCTATCTCGGACGGCTGGATGTGCGTCTCGGAGAAACGACCAAGCTGGACGAAAAGCTGCGCATGCTCTCACGCATTGTAAACGATGAGCTTTCTCCGTCCGATATCAATATCATCTACTTGCAGGACCCGACAACTGCATATTGTCCGCCGACCACTCCTGAGCAGATCGAGCAGTCAGCATTGCCGCTCGATGACATCATTCCGGTGGAGCAGGACGCAGACACTGCCGGAAACGGCACAGCGGCCTCTTGAAAAACAGTAAAATTTGTCTTGCCTTGGCAAAGCATACCGCTTTTTTCGGAAAGGCCGGGGGCGGACTCTGCATTTTCAACAATTTTTCACGATTGCGGCATTTTTAGTTGCAAAATGCGCGGAGAAGGGTTAAAATTATAACGATAGGGTAGTATACCCTGAATGGTTTCCCGGATGTCGGCCGAAGCCCGGCAGGGCGTCCGTAAGGGAGAGACATCTGAGCGGATTTTTCAGCTTTTGATACGGATAAAGAGAAACAGGACCAAATTAAACGGAGGACGGCAAGAATGAGCTTTCAGTTTGAAGACACTATGGACAATGTAGTAAATATCAAGGTCATCGGCATCGGCGGCGGCGGCAACAACGCAGTCAACCGCATGATCTCCGGCGGTATGCAGGGCGTGGAGTTCATCGCCATCAACACCGATAAGCAGGCTCTCAATTATTCGCAGGCGAGCACCAAGATCCAGATCGGCGAGAAGCTGACCAAGGGTCAGGGCGCAGGCTCCAATCCGGCGGTTGGCCAGAAGGCTGCCGAGGAGAGCAAGGACGAAATTCAGGCGGCACTCGAGGGTGCGCACATGGTATTCATCACCGCCGGCATGGGCGGCGGCACCGGTACCGGCGCAGCGCCGGTGGTTGCCGAGATCGCACACAACATGGGCGCGCTGACTGTCGGCGTTGTTACCCGTCCGTTTGGCTTCGAGGGCAAGAAGCGCATCGATCAGGCACTGCAGGGCATCGAGGCTATGCGTGAGAACGTAGACTCGCTGGTCATCATCCCGAACGAGCGCCTCAAGCTGGTTTCCGAGCAGAAGATTACGTTCAAGAACGCATTCGACATCGCGGACGGCGTACTGCGTCAGGCGGTTTCCAACATCTCCGACCTGATCACCGTACCGGGCTTCATCAACCTGGACTTCGCGGATGTCAGCAGCATCATGAAGGACGCGGGCTTTGCCCACATCGGCACCGGCAAGGCAGCCGGTAAGGAGAAGGCAGCCGAAGCAGCTAAGATGGCAATTTCCAGCCCGCTGCTGGAGACTTCCATCGAGAGCGCACGCGGCGTCATTCTGTCCATCATCGGTTCGGACGATATCGGCCTCGATGAGGTTGAGACCGCAGCCGGCATGGTACAGCAGGCCGCGCATCCGGATGCGCACATCATCTTCGGCGCTTCGATTGACGAAGAGCTGGACGATGAGATTCGTGTGGTTGTCATTGCAACTGGATTCGACAAGGTGCCGAATTCGGCAGTTGGCACGGAAGAGATGCGCAGCGGCAGCAGCCCGTATGCAGGCGCACGCAATAAGGCGGCTGCGGCGGACAACAAGCCGACAGCTTCGGATGATCCGTTTGAGACCATCATGCAGATTTTCAACCATAAGAACTCCTGATCGGAGTTACATAGACAAAACAAACAGCCCTTTCAAAAGAAGGGCTGTTTTTACCGCCGCTCAGCGGTTCAGCTTAAACAAAAAGGGGGTATCGCCGCCGTGAGTCCGGAACCTGGTAGTCATAAACAAATCAAATACGCACGGCGGAGCCTTACCGACTGAGTCCCGCCGTAGAAAGGCGGACGTTATGGTCGAATATTTTAAGACGATCGCCGGACGTGTTGTTGCGATCAAGGCGTTTGAGGACGGATGCTGGGTGAATATTGTGCGCCCCTCGTCCGAAGAACTGAATCAGATTTTTTCGCAGACTGGCGCAGAAGAAGATTTCATCCGCGCGGCACTTGACCCGGAGGAAAGCTCCCGTGTCGAGGTGGAGGAAGATCAGGTTCTCATGATCGTCGATATTCCGATGGTCGAAAAGGAGCGCGACAACGCAGATGACACGCCGATCATTGGTACCCTGCCAATGGGAATCGTAATCCTGCCGAACACGGTGATAACCGTATGCTTGCAGGATTCGGTTGTGCTGCGCTCGATCGCGGAAGGTAATGTAAAAGATATCCACACATCGCTCAAAACACGATTTGTATTTCAGATTCTGCTGCGTGTGGCAGGACGATTCCTGAAAAATCTGCGGCTCATTGAGCGCGATTTCGATAAGATCGAACGCAGATTGTATGATTCGCAGAAAAATGAAGAGCTGTTGCAGCTGCTTGACCTTTCAAAATCGCTGGTCTACTTCTCGTCTTCTTTGAAAAGCAACGAAGTTACGATGGAGAAGGTGCTGCGCGGGCGCGTGCTCAAGCTGTACGAGGATGACCGCGATATTCTGGAGGATGCTCTGATTGAGATCCGACAGGCAATCGAAATGTCGAACATTTACTCCAGCATTCTCGCAGGCACCATGGACGCTTATGCGTCGGTGGTTTCCAACAACCTCAACATCATCATGAAGGTGCTGACCGTCATCACGATCATCATGACCATTCCGAATATTATTTTCGGCTTTTATGGCATGAATATTACAGGCCATGGGCTGCCATTCGCCGCGTTTTGGTGGTCGCCGCTGCTGATTACCGGCATCGGTATGACCGTTGCATGGCTGTACCTCAAGAAAAACAATCTGAACTAAAAAATGCTGGCTTTGGCCAGCTTTTTTTCTGCCCTTTTTACTTCCACAGGAAAAAACCGCGGCCCGAAGGCCGCGGCAGTGAAGTTTCTTTGCTTCCTTTCTTTTCAAAGCAAGGAAGTCAGGTGAGGATGTCCACCCAGAGGTCGTTGTAATACTGATTGATATCCGCCGGGAGGTTCTGGAAGGTCTCGGTTTTGTAGGCGGACACATCAGGGAAGTACAGCGGATCATTTTTGGTCTCGTCGTCCAGCAGTTCGTAAACCTCGCGCTGCGGGCTGGAATAGCCGATGTATTCCCAGTTGGTCATAGCCGCCTCGGTCGAACACAGGAAATTGATGAATTTCTCGGCGCCTTCGACATTTTTCGCATTCTTCGGGATACACATCGCATCGACAAACAGGTTGGTGCCTTCCTCGGGCACATAGAACGACAAATCCTCATTCTCGTCGATCATCGTGACCGCGTCGCCATTGTAGTAGGGCGCCGCGACAATCTCTTCCGAGGGCAGCTTTTCAAGAATCTGGTCCATCCAGATGCCCTGATAAATCGGCTTGCCCGCAATAATCAGATCAGCCGCTTGGCGCAGCTCGGCTTTGTCGGTCGTGTTGAGCGAATAGCCCAGATCCATCAGCGCAAGTCCCAGCGCATCGCGCGGATTGTTGAACATCGCGGTCTGGTTCTTGTACTTGGGGTTCCACAGCAGATCCCACGAGCCAATATCCGCCTCATCGACATATTTCGTGTTATACACAATGCCGACCACGCCCCAGGTGTAGGGTACCGAATATTTCTGCTCAGGGTCGAACGCCAGATGGGTGTACTGCTCGTCAATCAGCGCCATGTTCGGAATATGCTCAAAATGGATCGGCTGGAGCATGTCCTCCTCGATGAAACGCGAAATTGCATAGTCGGACGGAATGATCACATCATAACTGGTGGTCTGGATGCGCGAATACAGATTCTCGTTGGAGTCAAACGTGTTGTAAACGACATCAATGCCGGTCTCCTCCTCAAACTGCCGGATGAGATCGGTATCGATGTATTCGCCCCAGTTGTAGACGTTGAGCACATCGGCGCTCGACTGGCTGCCGCAGCCGGGCAGCAGCCCAAAGGCCAGTGCAGGTATCAGGGCAAAGGCACAAATCCGTTTCATGCATCCGCCCCCTTCCGCTTGGCCGCCTCACGGCGCTTTTCATCGCGCATCTGACGGCCATTGATGACAAGCAGCAGCACCAGAACGAACAGGAACAGAATGGTCGATACCGCGTTGATTTTGGGTGTCATGCGGTGGCGGGTCATCGAATAGATGACAACCGACAGCGGCTGGCTGGTCGTGCCCGCGGTGAAGTACGACACCACAAAGTCATCGACCGACATGGTGAACGCCATGATTGCGCCGGTGACAATGCCGGGCATGATTTCCGGCAGAATCACTTTGCGCAGCGCCTGATGCGGGGTCGCGCCTAGATCGAGCGCGGCTTCGTAAGCGTTTTTGTCAAGCTGGCGCAGCTTGGGCATAACGTTCAAAATTACATAGGGAATGCAGAACGTCACGTGTGCAAGAATCAGCGTCAGATATCCCTTGTCCAGCCCAATGGCCGCGAACAGCAGCATGAACGTCACGCCCATGATGGTATCCGACGAGGACATGGGGATATTGTTGACGGTCAAATAGGCAGAGCGCGTGCGGCGGCCCATGTTGTGAATGCCGATGGCAGCCACCGTGCCGATCAGGGTGGCGAGCGCAGCTGCAATCACGGCCACAAGCAGCGTCACATACAGCGAATGCAGAATGTCCGCGTCCTGAAACAGCTCGACATACCAGCGGGTGGTAAAGCCATGCCACAGGCGGCGGGATTTGGAATCGTTGAACGAAAAGACCATCAGCACCACAATCGGCGCGTACAGGAACAGGAAGATCAGCAGCAGGTAAAAATCCTTGAGGAACTTTTTCACAGCAGCAGCCCTCCTTCCTCGGAAGAACCGTCATCAAACTTGTTCATGATCCACATGCACAGGAAAATGAGCAGCATCATCACGAGCGCGATGGCCGAGCCAAGATGCGGATTGTATGCGCCGCCCATGAACTGGAGGTCAATCAGGTCACCGACCAGCAGATTCTTGCCGCTGCCCAGCATCTGCGAAATGACGAACGTGGACACCGACGGCACAAAGACCATCGTGATGCCCGAAATTACGCCCGGAATGCTCAGCGGGAAGATCACACGGCGGAACACCAGATGGGTGGGCGCGCCGAGGTCCTGCGCGGCTTCGATCAGCTTGTGGTCGAGCTTGATGAGTACGGTGTAGATGGGCAGCACCATGAAGGGCAGGAAATTGTAAACCATGCCGAGCACGATGGCGCCCTGCGTGTTGATGAGCGGAATATAGCTCAGCGGGTAGCCAAAGTGGTTTTGGAGAAAGGCAATCAGGCCGATCGACCGGAAAAACTGATTGAGAAAACCATTGTTCTCCAGAATGGACATCCAAGCGTAGGTGCGCAGCAGGAAGTTCATCCACATCGGCAGCATGATCAGCATCATGCACAGGCTTTGCCGGCTGGCCGAAAGGCGGCTCATCAGATAGGCCATCGGGTAGCCGAGCAGCAGACAAACGGCCGTGGACAGCAGCGCCAGCCAGAACGACCGCCCAAAGATCGGCAGATAACCGGGCAGATAGGTGAAATTATGCAGCGTAAACCCGCCGTCGAGACCGGTAAACGCATAGATCACAACGAGCAGAATGGGCGCAACGATAAAAATCGCCATCCACACGCCGTAGGGATAGGCAAATGACTTTTTCAACGGCCTGCCTCCGCACTTTTGTGCATGATATGGATGTCAAACGGCACAACCGACAGACCGACCGTTTTGCCGACCGGCTCCGCCTGCGTTGAATGCACCATAAAGGTAAAATACTGCGTGCGGATCATCATTTCGTAATGCACGCCCTTAAATACGATGGACTCCACCACGCCCTGTAAGGGGCTGTCGCCCGGGAAGCCGATGCGCAGATCCTCAGGGCGGATGACCACATCGACCGGAGTATTCTGCCCGAAGCCCTTGTCCACACATTCGAAGGTGCGGCCGCAGAACTCCACCTTGAGATCGTCGAGCATGACACCGTCGATGATGTTGGATTCGCCGATAAAGTCCGCGACAAAGGCATTTTCCGGCTCATTATAGATATCGGTCGGGCTGCCGACCTGCTGGATGACGCCGTGATTCATGACCACCACGCGGTCGCTCATCGTGAGCGCTTCCTCCTGATCGTGGGTGACATAAATAAACGTAATGCCCGTAGACTGCTGGATGCGCTTCAGCTCAATCTGCATGTCCTTGCGCAGCTTGAGGTCGAGCGCACCAAGCGGCTCGTCCAGAAGCAGCACACGCGGCTCATTGACCAGCGCGCGGGCAATGGCGACACGCTGCTGCTGACCGCCAGACAGGCTGGTTGTGTCACGCTTTTCAAAGCCGCGCAGGCCGACCAGCTCCAGCATTTCGGCAGTTTTGCGGCGGATGGTCTGCTCGTCGGTCTTTTTGATGCGCAGGCCAAACGCGATATTTTCCGCGACGTTCAGGTGCGGGAACAGAGCGTAACGCTGGAAAACAGTATTGATTTCGCGCTTGTAAGGCGGCACGTCGTTCAGACGCTGGCCGTCAAACAGCACGTCGCCTGAGTCCGGTTTTTCAAAGCCGCCGATGATGCGCAGCGTTGTAGTTTTGCCGCAGCCCGACGGGCCGAGCAGAGTCACAAATTCACGATTTTGAATGGAAAGCGAAATGCCTTTGAGCACAGGCTCCCCGTCAAATTCCTTCTTGATGTTTCGCAGATCGACCAAATTCTGGTTCAACCCATATCACCCTCCTGACAGAACAATTCTATGTCACTTTACATATTAAAAGCATTGTCTGCAAAAGTCAATAAAAACCGCGAAAACTCTGAGAAAAACCTTAAAATCCAACAATATCCGTGCACGAAATATGGGCGTAAAATGCCTGTGCACGGCGGCGGCTTTCGAGGATCTGGATAAGGTGGTGCGGGAGTGAATGTAAATTTTTTTTGAAAATCGCGGGAAGAACGCGAAAAACGGACAGGATATGATATGATAATACCAGACAACAGCGGGGGCACGGACAACGTACCCCATCGATTTCCCGCATCACTTGGAGAGGTGGTTTTCATGAAAAAAACAATTGCACTGCTTTTGGCCTTCGGTCTGCTGGCCGGATGCACGCCGCAGGAACCGGATTCGCCCGCATCCTCGGGCGCGGCGTCCAGCCAGACCGCGCAGGTGCAGTATGAGCAGGTGACACTGTTCCTGCCGAATGACAGCGCGGACGGCCTTGTGGAGGAAAGCGCAAGCATCGAAGTGACCGGCTCGGAGGAAAAAGCCGAGGAGCTGGTGCAGGTGCTGTCGGCAAATGACGCGCTGCCGGATGGTACGGAAACGGTTTCGGTCACGTGGAAGGATGGCAAACTCACGGTAGACCTGAATACCGCGTTCGCGGACGGCCTGCTGCAGAGCGGTACAGCGGGCGAAACCATGATTCTCGCGTCGCTCGTGAACACGCTGTGGGCATATTATGAGCCGGAGGAGCTGACGCTCACCGCGAACGGCAAACCGCTCGAGACCGGCCACAATATTTATGACGAGCCGTTTACCGGCCCCTATGTCTTTGACTGAAAAGCGGCGGAATATCCGCGTCCCAGAAGGGGCGCGGATAATTTTTTTGCAGAGCGGGAAATTTTTTTGCGAATCCGGGAACTTTTTGCGGAGAGCTGCGTCTATACACATAGAATGAGATAAAAGGAGAACTTTCATGAGAAAAAAACTGGCCTTTGCACTCGCAATGATGATGCTTTTGACCAGCCTGACGGCCTGCGGCGGAAAGGACAACGGCGCCTCCTCCGAATCGGAGGACGGCAGCGTATCCAGCGCACAACAGACAGACGGTACGGTGTCCGCGCCGGTCGATGCGGACGTACAGCCGGAGGACACCACAGGTGAACAGGATGCGGCAGCGCAGGAGACGGAAGCCCAGCCGGAGAGCAAGCCGCAGCAGGCGGCAGACAGCGAACCGGCGGACAAGCCCGCAGCCACGAAACCCGCCGACAAGCCCACGGCAGGCAAACCGGCCGAAACG